>RFTO01000042.1 GCA_009923375.1 Actinomycetota bacterium
CGAACTTGGTGGTACAGGGTTACGACTTTGCTCCATCATTTAGCATCTGGACCACGATTGAGGAATGCCTCAACCCGCCAATCATCTGGGAAGATGGCATCGGCTGGTACGCCACTGAGCCTTTCAGTGAGCCGGAGACTTTCGACTTCCCTGAGGGAATCGGCCCGGTGGAGTGCGTCAACGTTGAGCATGAGGAAGTCGTGCTCATCCCCCGTCAAATCGATGCCCGCAAGGTCACTTTCAAATACGGCCTCGGTGCGGAGTTCATCGACGTGCTGCGCACAATCCACAAACTCGGCATGGACCGCACCGACCGCGTGGATGTGAAGGGTGTGTCGGTGAGTCCTCGCGACCTCCTGGCTGCATCACTGCCAGATCCCGCCACCTTGGGCACCCGCATGACGGGTAAAACCTGTGCCGGCGCACTTGTCCGAGGCCTGGATAAAGAGGGCCAGCCACGCGCCGTCTACATCTACAACGTGGTCGACAACGAGTGGTCGATGCGCGAATGGGGAGACCAAGCAGTGGTCTGGCAGACAGCTTTCAATCCGATGATCGCCCTGGAGCTCATCTGCGAAGGAGTCTGGAAGCCTGAGGGTGTGATGGGTGCTGAGTGGTTCGAGTCGAAGCCCTACCTTGACAAATTAGCTGATTACGGCACCACCTGGCACATCCGCGAAGAAGACGCATCCGACATTCCGTTGGTGTGGCCCTCTGGGAAGACTGAGTAATCACCTCAGCGGTGTAAGACTGAGCCTGTGAGCACCTACGAGCACGACGTCATCATCGTCGGCGCCGGCTTGGCTGGATTATCTGCGGCAGTGTGGCTGCGCGATGCTGGCATCCATGCCACCGTGCTTGAAGCATCCGATGGGGTCGGCGGGCGCCTTCGCACCGACAAGGTGGACGGTTACCTCCTCGATCGTGGTTTCGCAGTCCACAACCCCGGCTATTCGGAAGCCCCGAAGGTCCTTGATCATGACGCCCTCGACCTCAAACCATTTGAGGCTGGAGTTGCCTACCGCAACAGCGACAGTCTCACCTTCCTCACAGATCTTCGGCGCAGCAGCGATGGAGTGCGCTCCGGATTGGCCCAAACGTTTGGGGCCCTGCGACGCAACCCTCGTACGACGACCACCTTCGCTGCTTACGTCGCCCGATGCGCCGCTTCGAGCCCAGAATCTCTGCGTCGTCGCCCCGACATCAGCATCCGCGCCGCGCTTCGACAGGCAGGAGTAGATGCCAATGGACTGCGCACCATCGTTGGGCCGTTCTTGCAGGGCGTGCTGCTCGAGGCGCACTTGGAGACAAGTCGGATCGTCGTCGATGAGATCCTCGCAGCATTCGTGCGCGGCTTGCCATCGGTTCCTGCCGATGGCATGGGTGCCATCGGCGTTCAACTTGCCGCCAAGTTTGACCCGCAAAGCCTGCTCTTAAACACCCGAGTCATTGGCATCCACGCTGATGCAACTGGCGTGCGAGTCCAAACCGATGGTGACACCCACACGGCTCGAGCCGCCTTGGTGGCGGTGTCGCAGGAGATGCTGCCCACGGTGCTGCCGGGCTATGAAGCAGGGCGCACTCGCGGAGTAACAACGTGGTATCACCTCGCCGACTGCGCTGCGGATGAGCTCCTAGGCGGCAAGCCGTGGCTCGTCACTGATGCGACTCACCGAACCCCTATCGCCAACACCGTGCCGATCACCGCCGCTGCACCGAGTTATGCACCGGCAGGAAATGTGGTCATCTCCAGTTCTGTGATCGGCGTGCACCGAGAGCTCACGGATGAGCCGATGCTGCGCCACCTGAGTTACCTCTACGGTGTGGACACCAGCGGCTGGCAAACCATCGCCCGCTACGAGATTCCCAATGCACTCCCGGACTTCATGCCGCCGACGACGCCGACTCTTAACCGCGCTGCTCCTAGGGTGTGGCTCGCAGGCGATCACACCGATTCCCCTAGCATTAATGGCGCACTCCGCTCGGGCCGCGTCGCAGCCGGGCAAATCTCCGCCACGCTTCGGTGAGCCTCACTAAGGCCGAAAGGAACCAGCACATGGCAACGCCACGCATCCTCGCCTCCAGCGGCGGCTTCATGAACAACGGCGTGCAAGGCGTGATGCGCCCAGCCGGCATCTTCAAGGAGGCAATGCGCCTAACCGGCAAGGATCGCCCGAGGGTGTGCTTCGTGATGACGGCCACCGGGGATGACAAGAACTACCTCACCATGAGCTACGAAGCCCTCAACGGCGTTGCGGATGTCTGCCACCTATCTCTGTTCACGCAGCCGACGGCCGAAATCGAAGAGCGCCTGTGTGGTAGCGACATCATCTGGGTTGGTGGTGGCTCGGTCGCGAACTTGCTCGCAGTGTGGCGGGTACACGGAGTCGACGAAGTGATGAAGACTGCGTGGGAGAAGGGTGTGATTCTCGGCGGAGTAAGCGCCGGTTCGATCTGCTGGCACATGGGCGGCACCACCGATTCATTCGGCCCTGAACTCAAGCCAATCACCAACGGATTGAACTTGTTGCCCTACGGCAATGGTGTCCACTACGACTCCGAGGCGCAGCGCCGTCCGCTGCTGCATTCGCTTGTGGCCGATGGCACATTGCCGCTTTCCTACGCCACCGACGACCGCATCGCAATCTTGTACGAAGGCACCGAGCCTGTGCGGGTCATCGCCGACCGCGACGATTACGACCTTGAAACCGGGCCAGCGGCCTACCGCATTGAGCTGGTCGGCGGCGAGGTCGTCGAGACGCGCTACGCCGCCGGCGCCAACATCAACTAACGCTTCGTCAGTCGTTGAGCCCGGCGACAGAAACCTCGGGCTCGGGGTCGCGAGACAGCTTGCTCGGCCACCACACCTTCTTACCCATGTGGTGAACAAGGGCCGGCACCAGCAGCGAGCGGACGACGAGCGTGTCGAGAAGCACGCCGAAGGCGACTGCGAAGCCGATCTCCGCCAAGAACACCAACGGGAGCACAGCGAGAGCCGAGAAGGTCGCGGCCAGCACGACTCCTGCGGATGTGATGACAGCGCCGGTTACCGCGAGAGCATGGAGAGTGCCCTTGCGGGTTCCCTCCTTGATCGACTCCTCTCGCACTCGGGTCATCAAGAAGATGTTGTAATCGATTCCGACGGCCACGAGGAATACGAAGGCAAACAACGGGAACGATGCGTCTGCGCCGGCAAACTTGAACACGTGGGTGAACACCAATGCGCACACACCGAGCGTGGCACCGAAGGACAACAACACCGTGCCGAGAAGTACCAAAGGTGCCAAGAGGCTGCGTAGCAACAACGCCAAGATGATGGTGATGACGACAAGCACAATGGGGATGATCAGGTTTCGATCGTGGATTGAGGCCTGCTTCACGTCGTAGTTTGCACCTTCGCTACCACCGACCAGTGCCTCAGCGCTAGGAACAGCGTGCACCGCGTTGCGTAATGCCGAAGTAATGGCGTCGTTCTCTGTGGCGCTTTGAGTCGGTCCGTAGGTCACGTCGATGAAACCGTAACCATCGACGACAGTGGGCTTGGAACCTGGCGTCACCGCACACGACTGCTCTGTGGCTGCAGATGGCCGACCGTTCTGGATTCGCACGAAGGCGATGTGCGGAACCTTCTTGGCTGTTTCACACACCTGCTGCAACTGATCAGCCTTGGAGGTGATGAGAGAGTCTGCGGTCTTAGGAGCAAGACCATTGCGCTCAAGGACATTAAATCCCTGAACAGCGACGTTGTTCTTGTTGACGAAGAAGTCCACCTGCGAGATACCTGCAGCCTTGAGAGACGGAACGAAGGCGCACATCGCAGCCAAGCCAAGGCCCGTGATGGTCCACACCAGCGGTGCGCGGCGGCCGATACCGCGTGACAACTTGCCCCAGACGCCGTGAACCTCTGCGAGCTCGCTGCCGAACTTAGGCACGAACGGCCAGAAGACGAAACGACCACAGAGCACCAGCACCGCCGGCAGGAATGTCATGGAGGCGATTAACGCTGAGACGACACCGATGGAGCCTGTGGGCCCGAGCGCGGAGTTGCTTTTCAAGTCCGAGAAGGTGAGGCAGAAAACTCCGACGGCGACCGTGGCCCCGCTGGCCACGATCGGCTCCCATACCGCGCGAAGGGCCTGACCCATCGCCCGAAAGGCCGATTCGTGCTTGCGCAATTCCTCGCGATAGCGAGAGATCAACAAGAGTGCGTAATCCGTGGCAGCACCGAGCACGAGGACGTACATGATTCCTTGGCTTTGACCGCTCAGGGAGATGATGTCGTTCTTCGCGAGCGCGTAAACACCTGTGACTGCGAGTGCGAGCGAGAACAGAGCGGACATCAAGGGGAAAATGAAGAGGATCGGACTTCGGTAAACGACCAGCAGGATGACTGCGATGACACCGACGGTGACGAATAACAACTGGCCGTCGAGCTGCTTGAAGGCAGCCGAGAACTGCGCGAATAAACCGCCGGCGCCGGTCGGGTAGGAAGCGATCTCAGCGGTGGGAGCGTGAACGTGCGCTGCCACCAGATCGACAAGCGCTGCAATGTTGTTGAAACCCTTTTCGGAGTCGGCGATTGCCTTGAAGTCCATGAACACCAGCGCCGCGACAGCGTGACCGTTCTTGCTCACGCTGGCGAGAATCGATGTGGGGTCTTGCGGGAAGATCTTCGGAACGTCAACCAATGTGCCCTTTGGTGCGGTGCTTGCCAGTGACGACGTCAACGTCATCACCGCCGGCAGCGTGCACGGATCAGCGGATGCCACTGCGGCAGGAACCTTGGTTTTGGAGAAGTAAGGCGTCAGCTCTGGGTCAATCGCGGCAGCGCGCAAGCCCTTGCAAATCGCCACAGCATCAGCGAAATTAATCGCGCCGTTGAGCTTCTCGTAGGCAATGGTGACGGGCAGATCCGCGCCAGCGGCCTGCTTGTTCACGATGGCTGTGACCTTGGTGGTCTCAGCGTTCGCGGGCAGGAACTGCGAGTTGTCGTTCTTCTGAACCTTGGAAAGCGACCCGAAGAGCGGCCCACCGATGCCTGCAATGGCTAGCCACAGCACCACGACCACCGCCGAGATGATGGTGAATTTGCTGCGGCGGACGGGGATGGTCAGATCGACGTTCTTTGACACGGGTCTTCCTCCGTTGTGAGGTGCAGGGGGTGCGAGTCACATTCAACGCAGGCGAAGCGCGGCTTTGCAGCCGCAGCGATCACCGTTGAATAGGCGAAGGCTATCCGATGGGCGTTTTGAGCGCATATCGAACCGAGCTGACCCCGCCTCCGAACCCGCGCGGCGGCCGTAGTCTTAGCCCATGGTCCAGGTGATTCACCACGCACTCAGCGCGGAAGGCACTGGGCCAGTGGATTACGAAACCGCATGGGCATTCCAGCGACAGTTGCACCAGCAGGTGGTCGATGGCGAGCACCCCGGCGCTGTGCTGCTGCTAGAGCACTTCCCTGTGTTCACTGCAGGCAAGCGCACCGACCCACTGCACAAGCCCCTCGACGGAACACCTGTCATCGAGGTCGATCGCGGCGGCTCGATCACTTGGCATGGACCTGGACAATTGGTGGTCTACCCGATCTTGAGACTGCCTCAGCGCGTGTATGTCGGGGATCTCGTACGTCGCTTGGAGCGAATGGTGATGGCCACCTGTGCAGATTTCGCCGTGAGCACGGTTCCTGTCACTGGCCGCAGCGGGGTGTGGGTGCCGGAACGTGATGGAATGCCAGAGCGGAAGATCTGCGCCATCGGACTGCGCGTCGCGCGGGGGGTGAGCATGCATGGCGTTGCCCTCAACTGCGATGCAGATTTATCCTGGTTTCAACGTATCGTTCCCTGCGGCATTGGCGATGCGGGAGTGACATCCTTGACCGAGGAAGCGGGACGCCTTGTGTCGGTATCTGATGTTGTGCCGGTGATCGAGGGGCGCATCGCGGAGTATTTCCAAGATTGGGGCGCACCTCGCGCCACCGACCAAACTAGCAAGCTGAGCACGGGGGCTGCATCATGAGCGAGATCAACGACACACCGACCGACCCCGCCGCGACACCACCGGAGTTGTCGCCGCAGCCCTCGCCCGACAACCTCACTGCAGAACCACTCGAGTTGTCCGCAGAGTCATCGCCCGCCAACGCTGTTTCAATATCGCCGCAGCCCTCGCCCGACAACCCCACTGCAGCAGCTACTCGTTTCCCGCTGCCTTACAGCCCCACCCGCCGCATCACCTCACGAGTGTTCGCGGTGCTCGGCGCCCTGGCATTGCTGCTCTCATTGACTGCTTCATGGGTGCACAACACCGTGATGAACACTGACGATTACATCGCAGCAGTCAGCGATCTACCAAGCCAACCTGCGGTCGCGCATCTCATTGCCACGAACATCACCGACACCTTGATCGAGCAGGGTGTACCCGCACTTCAGGACCAGGTGAACGACGATGTCATCAAAGCAGCGGTGCCATTCGCCGCGCAGGCGCTGCGGCCACAACTGATAAAAATCGTCGAGACCGGCGTGCGCTCACCACAGTTTCGCACTGTGTGGATCATGGCGAATAAGCAGGCTCACTCACTGCTGATCCGAGTGTTGCAGGGAGACACGATCGCCGGTGTGCAGACCTCAGGCAACGAGATCGTGGTGAACGTGGGGAACATTGCCGACACCTTGCTGCCAAGTCTTGGCGGCTCTAAGTTAGGCAAGGAGTTGCTTAAGGTCGCCAAGAACGGCGAGATCAGGATTCAAACACCCAACCAGATCCTGCAGGCGCGCGCACAACTGCGGCTGGCTAATCAGTATTACGCCCTGCTGGTCTCCCTCACCATCGTGTTGCTCGCCCTCGCCTTACTCATCTCCGACCGACCGCGCCGGATGGCTGAGCGCATGGGTTGGTCTATCGCCGGGGCGTGCCTAGCCTTCATCGTGATCGTACGAATCGCCCTGTCCACCGGGGTCGGCTCCATCACCGATCCTGATATGGCCGCCGCAGCCAAAGAAGTGGCCAATGCCGTGACCGGCAGCCTCGTGCACATGTCCATTATGGCGATGCTGGTATCCGCGCTCGTGGCTGCTTTCGCGCGGTTCATCGGCCGGGCGTACCCTCAGATACCGTGACCGAAGTAATCCCCACCACCGGCGACTCCCCTGCCCCGCGCAAACTGCTGCGACTTGAGGAGCGCAACTCGAGTGTGCCCATCGAGCGCAAGCCGGAGTGGATCAAGACCAAGCTAAAGACCGGCCCGCAATACCAGGAAATCCAGATGCTCGTGAAGAGCGAGGGCCTTCACACCGTCTGCCAGGAAGCTGGCTGCCCCAACATTTACGAATGCTGGGAAGACCGCGAAGCCACCTTCCTCATCGGCGGCGATCAGTGCACACGGCGCTGTGACTTCTGTCAGATCGACACAGGTAAACCCAAGGACATCGATCGCGATGAGCCGCGCCGAGTGGCCGAGAGCGTCAAGACCATGGGCCTGCGTTACGCGACCATCACAGGTGTCGCCCGTGACGACCTCCCCGACCAAGGCGCCTGGCTGTATGCCGAGACCGTGGATCAAATTCATGAGCACGTGCCAGGTTGTGGTGTCGAGCTGCTGGCCCCTGATTTCAACGCTGTCCCTGAACTTCTCGCGCAGGTGTTCGCCTCGCGACCAGAGGTGTTCGCACACAACATCGAGACCGTGCCACGTTTGTTTAAGCGAATCCGGCCGGCCTTCCGTTACGAGCGCAGCCTCGGCGTCATCAGCAGTGCCCGCGATGCGGGATTGGTGACCAAGAGCAATCTGATTTTAGGTATGGGCGAGGAGGTCGAGGAAGTCCACCAAGCGTTACGCGATCTGCACGATGTCGGCTGCGAATTGGTGACCATCACTCAGTATCTGCGCCCGACACCGCGCCACCACCCAGTGGAGCGATGGGTGCGCCCCGAGGAGTTCGTCGCGCTGGCGGATTACGCTCGCGAGACGGGATTCGCCGGGGTTATG
>RFTO01000043.1 GCA_009923375.1 Actinomycetota bacterium
GGATCATCGCGGCGCACATCGTGCCCAGCATTGGGGTGGTTCGACCGTGTGGCTGTCGGCACTGCTGCGAGGAACTGTGCAGCCACCTCATCGGTCACGATGGCGCTGAGATCGGGATTGCCGGTGATGAGCAGCGAGGGACACATCACCCCGTCCCATTGATCGGCAACAGCCTCGGGCAAGCGGAGATACGGATAGTCCGCTGCCTTCTTATCGATGGCGTGTTTGGAGCGAGCCCAGTAGCTGTATTCTATCTCGTCCCAGTGCGGGCAGGAAGCGCGGCGGTCTGCCTCAACCTTTTCAACATTCTGGTCTTGCAGCGCCAAAATCCATTGGATGAGCCGGTCTTCCAGGTCCATCATCGTGGCTGGGGCATCTCTGACTTCGAGTTCGGCGGCGAACCACGGCGGGTCCTCCATCACCAACGCAAGCACCAAATCCGGCGCTGCCGCTGCAACAGACAACGCGGTGGAGGCGCCCATGGAGTGTCCGACCAAAACTGCCGGGCCTGTCACCTGGCGCAGAAACTCGATGGTGATGCGGCGGCGACTTACCTCGTGCGCACCATCAGATGGAATACCACTGCGACCATGGGCTGCGGAGTCGAGTAACACCGCATCACAGTGCTCAGGCAGGCGTGCTAGAAGCCCTTGGAAGCAATCTCCGTTGTCGGCAAAGCCATGCAGAAAGACGATGGGCATCGTGGTGCCGCTGCGGCGACGGTAGGCGACGGTCGTTTCCTCGATAATGATGGCGTCATCACTCCATTGCCCGGCGATGTCGCGGCCCGGAGTCTGCGCTGTGCTCACAGGGCAACTGTGGCAGATGAGACTCACCTCGCGGAGCGCTGGCTAGCCTTACCTGTGTGGCATTTCTGACCGTCGCTGTGCGCGCCAAACCCGGTGCTTCCCGCACAGGGGTCGGTGGCAGCTATGGCGAGCCGCCCCAGCTCATCGTGCGAGTTAACGCACCCGCGGTAGATGGACGGGCCAATGAAGCTGTGCGCGCCGCCGTGGCGGAAGCCTTCGGGATCACTCAGTCAAACGTGGAGTTAGCAATCGGCGAATCCGCGCGGTCCAAGGTGCTTCGTATCCATGGAGACATCACTCGGCTAGCGGCACGATTACAGGAGTTACTGGTCGTCGGCGCCGTAACTCTCCAACCGGATCAACCGGACCTTTTTGAGCTGTAACCGCCGATTCGATTAGCGCTGCTGTTGCAGAAACGCCTCAGCAGCACTTCGCCAGACGAATCCGCGTTGCTTTGTGTGAACCGTCAGTTCCTTGACACTCGGAAGTGATGCTCGGCTCATGACTGCACCCGCTCGCAAGGGGAACGGCAAACCTCCTGCTGCACCTTGCAAGAAGCCAGAGGATGTGGAGCCCATATGACGCATCAGCAGATTCGCCTCGGTTTGCGCCATTAACGAGTACTTCTTCGGCACCGCCACCGCCGCTTGACTGAACGTCATGCGCACCACAAGACTGCGAGCGGCCAAGGGACTATCGGTGGTTGCAACCGACGTGGCGTCAACCTCGATGCGGCGTATGTAGTCGTCCTTGAGCCACACCTGCAGCTCAAGCGGGGAGCTCACAGAGGAGAGGTCCTCATCGAAGCTAGCACTCTGCTGATCGGCATCCCATTCGGAGCCGTCCATGGCTGACTGTGCTTGGCCAAGAGCCAGCAACTGGGGTTTCAAATCTGCCATCAATCCGCGTACATCGATACTCACGGACATCTTGTCACCGATTGCATCGTCGGCTTCGTCGGTGACGGACGTGCGACCGGCGATTGAGTTACGAAGTGCCGCAATAATCTCTTGGATCGCACTTTGCTGCGGTGCCACCTGTGCGATGCCGCTGGGCCGCGCCATCGCATTCCACTTCTTTCCGACACTGGTCTTGGCGGCGAAGTTCATCGCCACCGGCATCCCATCGAACAATTGAAGCGTTCGGCTGTTGAGTGTCTTCTGGGCCTTTCTGATGCCCTTCTGCCTGTTGTGACCAATCACAGTCTTGCGCAGTTCAGCTCTCATCGGCTTCAGAGCCTCTGGCGGCAGCAGTGGCCTAGCGCCACGAGCCAGCACGGCCGGATTCGTCTTGACATAAACCACGCGGTTCACCGAGCGGACGTCGAGTAGCGACTCCGTCCCGTAGGTGATGGCGAACCGCGCTACAGGGTTAAGCGGGTCGCCGCTGCCTCGCGCGAAAACCACACCCATCTGGTTGATGACGGCCGCAACATCGCTGGAGGACTCCACGCCTGGCAGTCCTGATGACGCCCAATCTGAACCTGGCGCAATGGCGTCAATGAGCTCGGGTGTCACACGCACGGATGTGGCCACGTTGTAACCAGGATGACGGAAGGTGTTCGTAGCCGCAATCGCGAGTTTGTATTCCGCGGATCCGACCACGACAGAGTAAGCGGCATAGCCACCACCCAGTAACAACGCGGCGACGGAGATGCCAGCCACTGGACGTGACACAAATCTCAAAGAATTGCGACCAACGTACTTCATCAACACTGCTCCTATGGTCGACAGTGGGCTCCATGGTATCACACGCCGCCGAGTATGACTCTCTCCATCTCAGCTGGGCACGTCAGTAGTTTCCCACGCGGTGTAGCCGAAATCCTCGAGCAAGACGGTTGTTCGGTGCTGACTGCCGCCGATGAAGGCGAGCATGACTCCGGTGTGGGAATCGGTCATATCGCAGGAAATCTCCCGGCCGTTGAGCACGTGAGAGACACCTAGCTCCGGCAAGGCAAAGGTGTAGTCCTGATCGTGCCCAGACAGTTCGACGCGCACGGCAGTGTCACTCACAGGAATCGAAAACTTCGGTTGCTTCCCCGATGCCGCTCCGATGGTCAATTGCAGATGCTCACCTCGGGTTATCTGCAGGGATAAACATGCCGCAGGTGTGATGTAAGCCCCGAAGGCGAACGTGTCCCCTTCCTGTAGCGCATCGAGGTGAACGCAAAAGGAGCAGCGAAAATTCCAGCTGGTTTGCCGAAAACCAAAGAACGTCGATTCGGCTGACTCGTTCATCTGAAGCTGCAGCTGACCATCGCCGATGAGTTCGGTGTGCCCGGGTAGCGCTTCCCCGATTGTCACCCATTTAATTTGTAACGACTCCGCTGTGAAGTCGCAAGCCAGGTCTTGCCCGGTCGAAGTTTTCAGATTTGGCGCGGGGTAGGACTCCTCGATGCGGCCAGTGACGGGACTGAACAATGGACTTAACCCGTCGGCTGGCCACTGAATGGGAAACAGGAAAGTCTCCCGACCGAGATTCCTGTAATAACCGCCGAATGAATATCGCGTGTTGCCGCCATCATAAAAACCGCCGCGCGGTCGCGAACCTAGGCACACACCCCACCAGGAGCCGTCCTTGAGCTGCACCATGTCCGCATGTCCGACATTTTGAATCGGATATTCCCGGGACAAATGTTTGTGAGTGAGAATCGGGTTGCGCGGACTTGATAAGTACGGGCCTGTGACATGTGCGCTGCGAGCGATGCTGGTGGTGTGGTTGTGCAGTGTGCCGCCCTCGGCGATCAGCAGGTAATACCAACCGTCACGTTTGAAAAGCCGTGGTCCTTCGGGATAGATGCCACCGGTGCCCTCCCATAGAACCTGCTTGGGTCCGACGAGGGTGAAGGTCTCAAGATCGATTTCACTCATCCAAATCTCGGCGTCTGCTGTGTCGCTGCTGCCAGCCTTCTGCCTATTCGCCAGGAAGTAACTCCTGCCGTCGTCATCGAAGAACAACGAACTATCGATTCCCTCAGCGCCTTCGATGAAGTGGCATTCACTCCACGGGCCGCGGATGTCTGTCGCGGTGACGATGAAGTGGTAATCCAGACGAGGCCACTCCTTCTTCACGCGCGTGGATGTGACGTAAAAGGTGCCTGCGTGATGGCGGATCGTCACCGCCTGGACGCCGCCTGAGGGATTGACGTCGGAGAGATCCAATCCCTGTTCGGGCCGATCGATCACATTGCCGATTTGCTGCCAGTGCACAAGATCGCGCGAATGCCACAGCGGAATGCTGGGGAAATACTCAAAACTCGAGTTCACCACATAGAAATCATCTTCAACTCTGACGATCGAAGGATCTGGGAAGAAACCGGGGATAATTGGGTTCCTGACAGTGCCCACGGTTTTCATCCCTTCGCCAGCCACACAAGAACGGCTTAACCGAAGAATAGCGACGCCCCAAGGGGCCGCTGCACTACAAGCGTTGCGCACCATGCGTAGTGAGCATCATTCTTGCCGTTGCGCCATGCGGACCAAAGGCACCCGCTGCCAGTAGGTGATGCAGCGCCACGCCCACTCCAGGGGGCCGTATGCGAATCGGCGTAGCCAGAGTGTGCTGAGCGCGACTTGACCGCAGTAAAGGACCGCGACGACACCGAGAACTGCGAAGCCTGACACGTGACTGGCGAGGCCAAAGCCCCAGCCGTAGGCGAGAATCACCAGGACCAGTGATTGCCCAAGATAGTTGGTCAGGGCCAACTGCCCAACAGCTGCGAAGTGGCCAAATATTCGTCTGTGTGGGCGTTTCAGATAGGCAAGGGTCAGTGCTGACGCAAACCCGATGCACAAGATTGGGCCGGCGAGGTATTGATCTTCAATGATGGAAAGCAATGCAGAAGTCGCCGGCAGAAATTTGGTGGCGAGAACGATGGCGGTCATGAGGGAGAACCCAATGCTCAGGCCAAGACGCCGGCAACGCAGCAGCATCTGACGGTGTTCCTCTGGGACGCGGAAGACACCGGTCTTGCCGAGTTGCAGGCCAAGCAAGAACATGGCCAACACGGTGGGGATACGCGAAATGAGAAGCGGCGACAGGGCGACATAACTGTGAATACGCTCACTGATACTTGCCACAAAACTTGAGTCGAGAATTTGCTGGGTGCTTGATATGTCGCCGAACTCGGTCGCAATGCTGGCATCGGATGCGACCAGCGTTGCTGAGCCGGAGGGGCTCAGGCGGGCGAGGAGTGTGTAGGCAAGGCCGGCGAGAACGAGAAACGACGGCACACCCAACAGGCCGACAATCCAACGGCGGGCAGCCGCTTGCGACAGCGTACGCATCGCAATCAGCAGTGCCCCCGTGACGGCATAAATCACGAGGATGTCGCCGTCCCACAGCAACGCGATGTGCAAGACACCAAACAGCAACAGAGCCAAGAGTCGCCGCGAGATGCGTGGCAGGAAAGTCGTGCCTTGGCGTTCCGCACTTGCAATCTGAATGGCAAAACCAATGCCGAACAGCAATGAGAAGAGTGTGAAGAACTTCGACTCAACGCACACCAGGACGAGGTCCTGCAACAGCCGGTCAATTGGTGGGATTTTGACGGTGAAGGCAGGCGTGGACCCTTTGACGGCGAAGATGGACATGGCATTGATGATCACTATGCCAGCGAGTGCGAACCCGCGCATCGTGTCTAGGAGTTGCACCCGACTGCTAGGCGTTGTATTTGCGTAACTCATCACCGGCAAAGCCTGACGCATGCATGCTTGCCGCGCGAGTTGGCCCGCGACTGCAACCTTGATGGTTCTGGCAGTGCCTGAGTGAGGATGACGCAGGTGCATCAGGAAATCGCACCTCTCGCTCACTCGCTCACTGATGGTTCAGACATTCCAAGCCGCCGACGTTCTGCCAAGACGATGACTTTGGCAAGCTCGTAGTCGCCAGCGGCCTTCGAACTAGGTGCCGCGTCTGCTAGGGCACTCACTGCCGCGTAGGTGTCAAACTCCACCTGCTTGAGAACCAGGATTTCTGCTATGCGTGAGTCGACGCTGTCGGGAATCATCAGTCGGTGCACTTGCACTGTTCGCACTTGGCCCATGCGATGCGCGCGAGCTATCGCCTGAACCTCCAATGACGGCTTCACCTGCGGCTCGCAGAGGATGACCACCGACGCCGCTTGGATGTTCAACCCACTGCCTGCGGCCTGGATTTGCCCGACGAGTGCCAGCGGTTTCGTCGACGTGGTGAACTCGTCAACAAGGCTTTGCCTGGCATTTGGTGTGGTGTCGCCCGTGATTGGGCCAAGCGCTTGGGGACCTAGGCAACGAGCAACTTCGTCCAGAACATCTCTGAAGTAACTGAAAACGAGAACCTTCTCACCATTGGCGAATGCTTCAGATGCAATCTCAAGAAGTCGTGACATCTTGCTTGACGGTCGTCCGGCGAGCGATGGCAGCATTCCTGCTTTGCGCATGGCCATGAGATTTCCTTTGGCGACGCCATCGAGATAGATTGGATAAGCCGCTCCATCCCAGGTGCAGTATTCGTCAACTTCAAGCAGTTGCGGCAGTTCGCTGAGCACTTCGGCGACATTGCGTCTCAGGTAGACGACAGCAGCCTGCCGACGGAATGACTCAGCTCCGGCGGCGAGAGCCACGCGATTCAGTCGCTTCGACACGCTCTCGTCAAGCATTTCTACGAGGTTGACGAACTCATCAACGCGATTCTCAAGTGGCGTGCCAGTGAGGAACACCGCTCGAGGAGCGCACCTCAGCCACCTGAGCAGGTGTAGTGCTCGGCCGGTCTGCGGATTCTTGACATAGTGCGCTTCATCCGCAACAAGTGTGTCAACTGGAATGGAGCGGATGGCTTCGTCGCTCAACCCCAAACCCTTCAAGGTATCGAAGGTTGTGATTGCTATTCCTCCGGTTGAGATCCAGGCATCCAGACCAGTGCCTTGCGTTTCGCCATGAATCCGCATCACCGGAATCACCGTACGCATGACAATCTCGCGCTCCCAATTCACAAGCACTGAGGCAGGCGTGACTATGAGGAAGTGGGTTGCGCCGTCACGCCATCGCTGAGCCAAAAGCGACAGGGCCTGCAATGTCTTGCCGAGGCCCATCTCGTCGCCGATGATGACGCGGCCCTGGGCAAGCGCGAATTGCGTCCCGAAAACCTGATAACGACGAAGCGTTGCGCGGATGAGTGAGTGGTCCACCTCTTGGGCAAGGATGCGCTCGAGCAATTCGTCATCGAAATGGCGTTGCCCGAACTGAGAGGACCGGCCAAGCGCATTTTCGAGGACCGCGTAGTAGTCGCTCGCCCGATTGCGGAAGTCCTGCTGCAGAGCCTCCTGTGACACCACCGCAGAGCCGACATCTTGGATGGACGCCATCTGGGCTACATCAATGGCAAGTCCGGAGTCAACCGCGCGATCCAGCAGGCGACTGAGCGCTTTCACCACCTCGGAACGCTGGCGCGACCCAGAGAGAATCCAGCGAATACGAGATTGCAAAGCACGCGCCGAGTGCAAGGCTGGCGCCAACTCGCGGGCGAAAACCTGCAACTCAATGGTCTTGCCATCGATTGTCTCCCTCAACGCCTGAAGTGTGCGCAGATGTGAAAGAAGTTGGATTTCTGGACGCGATAGGAGGTCGGGTGCGATGGACAACGGGGTCGACGCCTCAGTCTCGGCGTACATTTCGTCAGCAATCGCTTTCATCTCGAGGGCAGCCGGAGCGCTGATGCCGGGGATGCGTTTGAGGTGGGTCTTTCCCTTGAAGCAGATGGTTTCCAAAGCGCAAACAAGGTCGGAATGAAATCCAACCAGCTCCTCCCGGTCAAGGCGATAGAGCGTTTTATAGGTATACAAGTTAAAATCGGTGCTGGAGTATACTTTATAAAACTTATCGGTAGCGATAAAGTTTTTAATAAGCCCGATGCCGAGGATTTGATTGGTGGAGTTATTCATTTCGACGATATAGAGGAGGGAATTAAGAGGGATGGACGATTTGATGCGTTTGCGCTGACAATAGATATATTCGCGCAAAGAATGCGTTTCGCGATAAAGCGTATTTTGCGCATAGGTTTCGTCGGTGAAGCGAGTGGAG
>RFTO01000044.1 GCA_009923375.1 Actinomycetota bacterium
CTGCGCCCCAGCGGTGGTTGCGAATGAAAAATTATAGTTGCCACTAATTGCCGTCAAAGTAGGCGACGTGATAAAAGAATAAGTGGTTGGACTCGGGATTGCTAACTTTCCGCTGATTGTTGCACCTCCGACGGCCATGAGCCAACCGGTGTTGACCTTTTCAGCTGCCTGCGACTCGACAGCGATCAATCCCGCAGCAGTCTCTGCTTTGTCACTGCTATAAATCATCGCCACCGATCCAATCGGCGCTGACTCGTGACTGGCCGCCACATCTGTGGCGATGGGATCGTCAGTCCCGAACTGATAGACGCGGGCACATGGCCCCCGCGGACTTACATCGGTTGGTGCTACGCGCACTTGTGTGCTGGTGGGTTCCATCACCTCGGCGCTCGGCCCGCGAGCTGAGACGACGATTGTGTAATCCCCTGGCAGGGCGGCTAAACCACTGGGCGAAAGACCGTTCCAGGTGGCAGTGGTTGGCGAGTTCGCTGCAGCGCTGCCGTCAATCACCGCATACGGCACCTCTGTACAAGGCGACAGCACCTGCACGCGGTAAGCGGTTGCCACACTCGCTCTGACCGCCACTGTCACGCCGATACCGGCTGGCGCGGTACCCACAGCTGGCGCAGACTTATAACTCCATTGCTGCGCCGTTGTGGTCGGTTGCCACAGGATGGCTCCTTGGGCAGCACGCGCTTTGCGTCGAATCTCGTTGAGATAAGCGTGCAAATACACACCAGGGCACTGCGTTCGGCCAATATCTCCGTGACCAACTAACGAGTGCGGCATATGAGCGACTTCTCCGACTGCATACTTACTTGTCCCGTATAACCCGTCGCTGATCAAATCAACAGGAGCGTCGGGATCGACATGGAAAAGCCCTAGCTTCCAGCCAGTCACCGACGAAATAGCAGACACAATCGGTGCGGCAGCCGCAGCTGGAAGCTTGGTGTGTTGGAAGTCACCCAACACAGCGACAGCGAAAGTGCCGACATTAAAACCAGCAGTATGCGCGCCGATTACAGGCTGGTCGATTCCACCGGCGCGACCTTCATAGATGTTTCCAAATCGGTCGACGACGTAGTTGTAACCCATGTCGCTGATGTCCAGGCCTTTGGTGTCGTAGGCGTACACGGCCCGAACTTGTGCTGGCGCTTGCTCCTGTGTGTAGTCGCTGGCGGTGACGGTGTGGTGTACGAAAGCCATTTTGATGGTGTCGCTGTAACTCGCCGGCGCACTTCTCCACGACTCGTCAGCGCCCCATCCTGAGCGAGGGATGATCCGCGGCTGCGTTAAGCCGCTCAATGCGGTTACGGGTCGAGCTAGCGCTCCAGCGGCGCTCGAGGTGTTCTGCCCATCCGCGGTGAAGGAGTGTGGTGCCACGGCGAGTGCGTCGGCAGCGGATGCTCGCCCGTCGATCAACATAAGTTTCATATCTCGGATGTCCGCACCGACGCGGGTGAGAACCCTGACCTGCACGCCGTCGGCATGACCGGAGGTGAGGAGCGGCTCGGTGCCTTGGCGGCTGCGAGCGGCAGCTGACTCAGGTGAGCTCGCATCCGCCACTTCCTCGCGTGCCGCCAATTGATGCCATGGGGTCCAGCCATCCACATCGTGCACTCGGATACGGACACCCACCTTCGCGCTTATCGAACCGCGCCAAGTCACGGCGGCGAGCCCGAACTCGGCAACGCCAGTGCGATGCATGGAGATCGTGCGGCGGTTGTGTGACACCTGCACTGAGTCTCGAGCCACCTGCAATCCGTCCACTTCCAAGCGGCGACCGCTTACCGCAAGCACCTGCGTTGGCGCCAACGGCACGGTGATCGAGTTCATCGACGGATCGATCGGGTGGAAAGGACTGCCAGCGAAGGCACTCGCCCGAATGGCAGGCGCAGCAAGGCATCCGCAGATGAGGGCCGCGACGATGGCCGCGCGGGGAAGGCGGTACACGATGTGGACCCTCCTCGTACGGTCATGGTTCGCGCGGAACGTGGCCCGATCTCATGCCAAGATACCTATGCTTTCATGCCCGCACAAGAATCGCGCTCCACGCGCAGCAGCGATTGCAATGGATAGTCGTACGATGTGAATCCCCGCACGCCCCGAGAGGACCTTTTAAATGCCGAAACTGCGTGGCCCCGCGCGCGGTGGACGCATCCTCATCGCAGGCATTGGTGTTTTTGCCTTGGTGCTTACGGGTATCGGTATCGCCTACTCGCAGGTGTCCAGCATTCGCGACCGCGTCCACACTCTCGACGTGTCGGGCGATGTCGGGCACGGTTTTGGCGGAAGCCGCAACGGCGACACAGGCCCAGTCAATCTCCTTCTCATGGGCACCGACACCCGGCAGGGCCAAAACTCCAAACTCACCGGCCTCGGCGGCAACCTCTCCGACACCACGATTCTCGTTCACATTTACGCCGGCCGCGCAAGTGCCCTCGGCGTGAGCATCCCCCGAGACTCGATGGTGCAGATGCCCGCATGTAAGCGTGCGAATGGCAACGGGACCCGCGAAGCCGGACTTCGGCAGTTCAATCTGGCCTACAGCATCGGCGGCCCGGGGTGCACGATTAAGACGGTTGAATCGCTCACCGGCATTCACATCGACCACTTCGTGGTCATCAACTTCAACGGGTTCATCAAGGTCGTTGACGCTGTTGGGGGCGTCCCCATTTGTTTGGCGAATGCCATCAACGCTCCGCGCGCCAAACTGAAACTTAATGCTGGAAATCAAGTCCTCAGCGGATTCTCTGCTTTGGGCTTTGTGCGAGCGCGTGAAGGCGTCGGCGACGGATCGGACACATCGCGCATCCAACGTCAACAGGTGTTCCTCGCGTCACTTCTGCGCAAACTCACTAGCGGCGCGGTGCTTGCCAACCCAACCCGCCTTGTAGGTGTGCTCAACGCTGTGGCGGATAGTTTGACTGTTGACCCTGCGCTCGTGGATCGCAACACGATGCAGAACTTGGCGTTGAGCCTGGAAAATTTGAGTGCAAGCAAAGTGAAGTTCGTATCCACTCCGGTGCAGCCGTTCCCGACGAACAAGAACCGACTTCAATGGGTGCCAGACATTTCAGCGAAGCTGTGGAACTCGATCATCATCGACAAACCTTGGGGTGCGCTGTCGGAGTCCAACGCGGTGGCGACGGTCCCGCCAAGCCAGGTGCGCGTGGGTCTCCTGAATGCAACGGGCATCCCAGGCTCGGCGCGCGCTGTTGCATCGAAGATGTCACTCCTGGGCTTCGATATCTCCTCGGTACGAACAAGTGACGCAGTGTTGGCCACCTCAACTCTCCGCTACGGCCCTCTGGTGGCAAAGCAAGTGAAGACCCTCGAGGTGAGCAGCGGTATCAAGGCTGTGTTGGACCCCAGCTTGAGCAACCACATCGTTTTATCAGTGGGCAAGAACGGTGTGACTGTCAAGAAGGTGTCGACCACCAAGTCGCGCAAGACCACCCGCAGTCATCCGAAATATGTGAAGGCCAGCGAGACCACCTGCGTCAAGACCTGATCGCTCCTGTGCCGTAAGCGCTGATCAATCGCCGAGTGTGTCACCTTTCAAGAACCCGAGTCCCCAGCTGATATGCATCGTCATGATGACCAACGGCAAAGCGAGCAGTGTGGCTGCAGAAAGTTTGCGGCCAATGCGGATGCTCGCCAACACAACGACAGCCACATAAGCAATAGGCACTACAACCGCATCTGCAAGCAGTCCTGATGCTGCTGATGTCGGCAGCGACCACCCTGTGATGGAGCTGGTAAGCGCTGCGATGAGCGCTACAACCAAAGCGGGCGGGGCTAGGTAGCGCAGGGCACTGACTCGTCGGAGCGTCTGTCCATGCACTTTCATCACCAAGCGCCGCCATTGGCCGTATTGGAAATACTGTCGTGCCAGAGCACGCAAACTCGGGCGCGGTCGGTAGGTGACGACCAACTCTGGCGTAAACCACACCAACCCACCGGTTTCACGGATTCGGTGGTTCATCTCCCAATCTTGTGCGCGGGTGAAGCGGGGGTCATACCCTCCGACACGCTCCAAAGCCGACCTGCGAAATGCGCCGAGGTACACCGACTCACTCGGGCCCGCAGTTCCGCCAGTGTGATACGCCGCCGAACCGACGCCGACGGGACTCGTCATCGCTGCTGCTACGGCTTTCTCAAATGAGGTGCGCCCAACTGGCCACATGATGCCGCCGACATTGTCGGCGCGGGTCTGCACGAGGACCTGCACTGCCGCAGCGATGTAGTTCGCCGGTAGTTCGCTGTGGGCATCAACGCGAATGACGACCTCGTTGTGACTTGCAGCCAAGGCTGCATTCAACGCATCTGGTGTGCGACCGCTGGGGTTTGCGACGACGAGCACGCGCGAATCTGATGCTGCAAGTGCCTCCGCAACCTGCAAAGTCGCATCCTGCGATGGACCGATAGCGAGCACTACTTCGATACCCGGCGCCCACTCTTGGGTGAGGATGGCACGCACTGCGGCTTGTAGATGATCAGCTTCGTTGAGCACCGGCACAATCACGGACACCGCAGAATTCAAGCTAGGAGCCAGACCTGCGGCGCGAGCCTGGGGATTTCGGTCGTCGAGCCCGCCCCAGCCGCCGTCTACACCTTCATCTTGATCGCTCACAGGCGCAGACGCTATCGGTGATGCCGCTGTATTTGCGGTTTCGCTACCCTTGGACTCATGTGGTTGGTTACCGGCGGGGCGGGTTACATCGGTGCTCATGTGGTGCGCGCACTCCAGCGCAGTGGCCGCGAGGTGGTGGTGCTTGACGACCTCAGCACCGGTATCGCCAGCAAGCTCGGCGACACCCCGCTTGTGCGTGCATCCGTCGGCGACCGCGAAGCCTTGCGTGCCGCTTTCCGTGACTACAAAGTCGATGGAGTGCTGCATCTCGCTGCGAAAAAAGCCGTCGGCGAGTCGGTGGAGCGCCCGCTTTACTACTGGCAGGAAAACGTCTGCAATCTGCAGGTGCTACTAGAGGAGATGACGCAGGCCGGCATCGCGCGGTTCGTCTACTCCTCAAGTGCGGCCGTCTACGGCCAGCCGGACAGCACCGACCTCATCACCGAAACCACTTTATGCCAGCCAATCAACCCTTACGGTGCAACCAAGTTGGCCGGGGAGTGGATGACCACCGCCACCGCGGCTCAATACGGCTGGTCAGCGATGTCTCTGCGCTATTTCAATGTCGCCGGCGCTGGCGAAGCAGATCTTGCCGACCCTGGGGTCTTCAATTTGATCCCTTTGGTGTTCCGCGCCCTTGATAATCAGGTACCGCCGCAGGTGTATGGCGATGACTACCCAACCGTTGATGGAACCTGCGTCCGCGATTACGTGCACGTCGTTGACCTCGCTGACGCGCATGTTGCCGCGTGCGAATATGTGGAGACTCACCCCGCCGCCGGCAACACAGTCTTAAACATCGGCACCGGCCGCGGCTCGAGCGTGTTGGAAGTCCTGGACACCGTGTCGGCAGCCACGGGCTTGGATGCCACTGGCGCCCGCGTGCAGCGCCGTGCCGGTGATCCAGCTCAACTGGTAGCCGCTGTGGATCGGGCACGCGAGGTGCTGGGCTGGACGAGCAGCAACGATTTATCCGACATGGTGACCAGCGCCTGGCAAGCATGGAAATCACACAACGGAGAAACTGAATGAAGCTGTCGGTGATCGGCTGCGGCTATCTCGGCGCCACACACGCCGCCTGCATGGCAGATCTGGGCCACGATGTCATCGGCATCGATGTCGATCCGGCGAAGGTGCAACTGCTCAACGATGGCGTCGTTCCGTTCTATGAGCCGGGGCTGGATGAGGTGCTCACCCGCGCCCTGGCATCGGGTCGTTTACGTTTCACCACATCATGGGATGAGGTTGCCGACTTCGCCGATGTGCACTTCCTGTGCGTAGGCACCCCGCAGAAAGCCGGTTCCTACGCCGCAGATCTTCGTTATGTCGATGGCGCCATCGCTGATCTCGCCCCGCGCCTGGTGCGACCGTCGTTGGTCATCGGCAAGTCCACCGTGCCAGTCGGCACCGCCGATCGCCTCGCCGCTTATCTCCTAGAGCACGCGCCGGCTGGGGCAGAGGTCCACCTAGCTTGGAACCCCGAGTTCCTGCGTGAGGGATTCGCTGTGCAGGACACCGTCTCCCCCGATCGTTTGGTTTTCGGTATCGCTGCGGCAGAAGATGAGCAGACCATGCGCGCGGTATACGAGCCAGTGCTGGTGAAGAACACGCCGTTGGTGATAAGCAACCGCCCGACCGCGGAATTGGTGAAGACCGCGGCAAACTCCTTTCTAGCCACGAAGATTTCTTTCATCAACGCGATGGCTGAGATCTGCGAGGTCGCCGGTGCTGATGTCGCGGTGCTGGCGGAGGCGATTGGCCACGATGAGCGCATCGGTTCTAAGTTCCTGCGCGCCGGCATCGGTTTTGGCGGAGGCTGTTTGCCAAAGGACATTCGCGCATTCCAAGCCCGTGTGGGAGAGCTTGGTGTTTCGGATGCGCTGACCTTCTTGCACGACATCGATGAAATCAACCTTCGCCGCCGCGCGCATGTGGTTGACCTCGCCCGCACGATCGTCGGCGGTCGTTTCGTCGGCACCAAGGTGGCAGTCCTGGGTGCCGCTTTCAAGCCCGATAGTGACGACGTCCGCGATTCACCAGCGCTGGACATTGCGGCGAGTGTGTTCACCCAAGGTGCCGATGTGATTGTCCACGATCCGAAGGCAATCGAGAATGCCAGAGCGCGGTTCCCCAATCTGCACTACAGCGAGGATCTGGATGCTGTGGTTGCCGATGCCGATGTGGTGTTGCACCTGACGGAGTGGAAGCAATATCGCGAGCTCGACCCGGCGCGTATCGGCTCATTGGTGCGCGGCAAACACATCATCGATGGACGGCTCGCCCTGGACCCGGCCTTGTGGCGAGCAGCTGGGTGGAATTACACCGCCCTGGGTCGACCAAACGCCTGAGGCTTGTAGCACTGCGCGGAATGACCGCACTACGCCTGGACTGAGTTAGCGCTGCGCGGAATAAGCGCACTACGTCTGGGCTGAGTTAGTGCTTCGCGGAGTAACCGCGTTGCGGGGCCTCAATCGCCGGACATCGATCCATCACCGCAATGAGCCCTGCGGATCTGGCGCGAGCTAACGCGGCTTCGTCAATGACCTCGAGCTGCAGCCACACGCCACCTACCGCGCAGGCAACAGCATCGTCGACAACAGCACCAACGCGGTCCGCATTGACAAAGCAATCAACCACCGTGGAGTCCAAAGCCTGCGGCCCGTGTTCGGCGAGGATTGCATCGCACGCCTGCGCCACAGTCGCGTATCCCTGGCGGCCATGCACTGGCTCAGGATGAGGATGTACGGGGTAGATGCTCTTGCCGAGAGATTGCAGATATTTCGCCACACCCCAGGCTGGGCGGATTTGGCTGTCGCGCAGTCCGACGACAATCCAATGCTCGAAGGCTAAGAGCGCGTCCACATCAGCATCAGCAGCGTGGGCGTGATTGTTGGTCACTGAATGGGCCTAGATGCCGAACCCAGCTGGCTGGCTGCGGCGTTTGCGCAGTGCGTCGCCAGAGGCCATGGCTTTATGAGCGGCGGCAACACGTAAATCATCAAGGGCCGCACGGATACGCAGGTCATCGGCGCTACCCCCGCTGGCGATGATTCGAGCGGCAAGTAGTGCGCCGTTCTTCGCGTTCCCTACGCCGACAGCGGCAACCGGTACGCCGCCAGGCATTTGCACAATCGACAGCAATGAATCCATGCCGTCCAGGTGCTGTAAGGCGACCGGGACACCGATCACGGGCA
>RFTO01000045.1 GCA_009923375.1 Actinomycetota bacterium
CCATTAGCCGCCAATTGCCCTTGCACAGCGGTCTTGCCACTTTTGTTGTATTGCGTGACGAGGATTTGCGTCACCTCGGAGTCGGTGACAGTGACCTTCTTGGCCACCGCAGCAGTGGAGATGATTGACTCCCAGATGTGCGCGTTGATGGCACCTGAGGTGACATCCGCAACCACGCTGGCTTGCACACCAAGCTTCTTCTCGGCGTCCTGGCATTCCTTCACCAAGTCGGTCAGCTGCTGCTCGGACATCCGGTAAGTACCTGCGGTGTAGGCGGCCCCCACCTGCTTGGCGTCCGAGCATGCTGCGACGGTGAAAGCCATCGCTACTGCGGCCACAACGGCGAGGATCCGGCGCTTCGTCACGAGGACACAACCCTTCGGTAAAAATTTCGCTAGTGCGCGAGGTTTCAGGCGAAAACCGCGCGGATCAACTCCCGCACCCACGCGACTAACTCGTGGTTACGCACGATGACCCCGCCCACCTTCGCTGTGCGTGCGGCGGGCACGAGAATCGTATGCGTAACGGGGCGGTAGATCGCCCCTGGGTAGAGGCGAGTGAGTCGCACTTGGCGAGATTCGGGCAGCTCCGCAGGCGCTAAGCGGATCGAGGACCCAGCGAGCATGACCTCCGATAACCCGGCAGCACGCGCCACTGAGCGCAAACGAGCCACATCCAGCAGCAGCGAGACCGAATCGGGCAGGCTGCCGTAGCGATCGAGCAACTCCTCAGCCAGCTCACTCACCTGCTCCTCGGTGTGTGCGGCGGCTATGCGCTTGTACGCCTCCAAGCGCAAGCGCTCCTGCTCGATGTATGCCGGTGGGATGTGCGCATCCAAAGGCAGCTCGATTTTTACCTCATCGGGTTCGCCGATGGTCGGGTCAGAGCGCAGCTCAGAGACTGCCTCGGTCACCAAGCGCACATACAAATCGAAGCCCACATCGGCGATATGCCCACTCTGCTCAGCGCCGAGTAAGTTGCCAGCGCCGCGAATCTCGAGGTCCTTCATTGCCACACTCATGCCCGCGCCCAGTTCAGTGTGCTGCGCAATGGTGGAGAGTCGGTCGTAAGCCAACTCGGTCAGCGGCTTCTCTCCCTGATACATGAAATAGGCATACGCGCGCTCGCGACCGCGACCCACACGACCACGCAACTGGTGAAGCTGTGAGAGTCCGAAGAGATCAGAGCGATCCACGATCAGGGTGTTCGCATTCGGCACATCCAATCCCGACTCCACAATCGTGGTGCTAACCAGCACGTCGAATTTACGATGCCAGAAGTCAACGATGATCTGCTCGAGTTGGTGCTCGTTCATCTGGCCGTGGGCGACCACAACGCGCGCATCCGGGACGAGTCCGCGGATCCGGCCGGCCACTCGCTCGATGGATTCAATGCGGTTGTGCACGAAGAACACTTGACCCTCACGCAGCATCTCTCGGCGAATTGCAGCGGCCACTTGGCCGTCGCTGTAGGGCCCGACATAAGTCAGAATCGGGTGGCGGTCCTCGGGCGGGGTCTGGATTGTGGACATCTCGCGGATGCCAGTGATGGCCATCTCCATTGTTCGCGGAATCGGGGTTGCACTCATGGACAGCATGTCCACATTCGTGCGCAGCGCCTTGAGGTGCTCCTTGTGCTCCACCCCGAAGCGCTGCTCCTCATCGATGATGACTAGTCCCAGATCCTTAAAACGCACATTCGCACTGAACAAGCGATGAGTGCCGATGACCACATCGATGGTTCCATCGGTCAGCCCCTCGACCGTGGTCTTCGCCTCTGTCTCAGTTTGGAAACGTGACAGTGCTGCCAGGCGGACTGGGAACTGGGCGTAGCGCTGAGAGAACGTTTCAAAGTGCTGCTGCACAAGTAGCGTCGTCGGCACCAGGATCGCCACCTGTTTACCGTCCTGCACAGCCTTGAACGCGGCACGAACTGCGATCTCGGTCTTGCCGTAGCCAACATCACCGCACACGAGGCGGTCCATCGGCACGACCTTCTCCATGTCGGCCTTGACCTCATCGATACACGAGGCCTGGTCAGGTGTCTCGTTGTAGGGGAAGGCGTCCTCGAGTTCGCGCTGCCAAGGGGTGTCCGGGCTGAAGGCAAAACCGCGGGATGCCTGGCGCGCTGCGTATAACTTGATGAGCTCGCCGGCAATCTCCCGCACCGCTTTGCGGGCGCGGCGCTTGGTGTCAGCCCAGTCAGAGCCACCAAGGCGGTGGACGCTCGGCGCTTCCCCGCCGATGTAGCGCGTGACCAAATCAAGTTGATCAGTGGGCACAAACAGTCGATCCCCCTGCTGACCTCGTTTACTCGGCGCGTACTCGATAACGAGGTACTCGCGCATTGCGCCAGCAACGACGCGCTGCTGCATTTCGACATAGCGGCCAACTCCGTGGTGTTCATGGACCACAAAGTCGCCAACCTTTAACTGCATCGGATCGACTGTCCGGCGGCGGCGCGACGGAAGCTTGGTCGTCTCGCGGCCGGCCGCACGGGTGCCGAGCAAATCCGCTTCGGTCAAGAAGAGGAGGCGGAGCTCTTCGCTGCTGAATCCGTCCACGAATCCTGCTTGCCCCACCTGAACCGAACCCGTCACGGGCGAACGCTCGCCATCCACCAATGCGGCGGGCACATCGTGCTCCCGCAATGACTCCACATAACGCTCTGCTGTGCCATGCCCATCGGCGACGAGAACCACCAACCAGCCATCACGCACCCGCTCGCGCATCAGCTCGATTGCTTCTTGTACGCGTCCTTGAAATTTGGAGGTCGCCTGCAACGGCACGGTGACGACATCGGCAATCGCCGAGACGTCATCCACATCGCCGTGCGCGGTTTCCTCATCTGCGATGAATGGAGACAACTGCCACCAGGGCATGTTCGAGGAAATCGCATGTCCGCGGATGTGCGACCAGCTTCGATACGCACTACCCCCCAGATCGATTGGCGCCTCGCTGCCGATGGATGCTGTTTGCCAGGAGACCTCCAGGAACTCCTGACTTGTCGCTGCCACATCGTGGGCACGACTGCGCACTCGTTCAGAGTCGCAGACAATCACCGCCGTCTCGGCAGGCATCACATCAGTAAGCAACTCCATGCCATCGGCCAGTACCGACGCAAGAGCTTCCATCCCGTCCACCGGAATTCCCTCGGCCAGGGATTCGAGCATCGGCGCCAGTGATGGATGCGTCGGGATCAGGGCCGCTGCCTTGGCTCGGACTCGCTCGGTCAGCAGCAACTCACGGCAGGCAGGGGCCACTAGCCCCTCTGGCCTTAACTCCAAAGAGCGTTGGTCAGCAACTGCGAAGGCGCGAACCTCCTCAACCACATCGCCGAAGAACTCGATACGCAGCGGATGTTCGTTGGTTGGTGGGAACACATCCACGATGCCGCCGCGGACAGCGAACTGACCGCGCTTCTCAACCAGGTCTGTTCGGGTGTACGCACCAGCAACGAGTCTGGACACCAGTTCATCACGCTCGAGTTGGTCATCAGCGCGGGCGATGATCTCAGGCACATCGCCGATTCCCGTGACCAAAGGTTGCACCACTGCGCGGATGGGGGCCACGACCACGCGCAAAGGCTCATCGAAATCTTCCGGGTGCGCTAGATGACGCAGAATCTGAACTCGGCGGCCGACGGTGTCTTGCGATGGCGATAGCCGCTCATGCGGAAGCGTCTCCCATGATGGGAACTCGGCAACCGATGCCGGCGCTATGAGTTGCCGTAAAGCAGCGACGAGCTCCTCGGCCTCGCGGGTGGTGGCGGTCACCACCAAGATCGGGCGTTGCGCAGCAGCATCCGCGATGAGCCAGGGGTACGCACCCGACACCAGCGATATATCAACCGGCACCATCGCGGCCGATGAACCCAGCCGGCGCATGAGCTCGTCGATGCGCGGCTGCTTGCGCAGTAACGCCTCGATGGTGGTGAACCTCATGCCCGTTCCGATCTCACCGCTGGGCGGCGGTGGTTAGGAGTTGTACTTCGACTGCGCAGCAGCCAAACCCTGTGTGATCAAACATTCGGTTGCGTCGACAGCCACATCGATACTGTCACTTAACGTCGCCCGCTGGGCGCCGCTGTATGGTTTCAACACATAAGAAGCGGGGTATTCCGACTCGCACTCGATACCACTCGCCGGTGTTCGTGGACTTTCGAATGCTGCGCAAGCCGTTGTGGCCGTTATCTCCACCGCCGATTTTCGTTCGTATCGATCCCCACGGCAGATCGAGCTCATCGTGAATCACGATGAGCTGATCAATTGGCACAGAATAGAAACCAAGCAGGAAGCTGGTCGGCCCACCTGAGTCATTCATAAACGACTGCGGCTGCGCGAACACAACTTTGTGCGAGTCAAGGCGTCCGGTGCCGACTAATGCTCGACTGCGCTTCTGCGCTGTCAGCGAAACCCCAGCACGTTTGGCCAGCTCGTCAACGACGAGAAAGCCAATGTTGTGCCGGGTGTTCGCGTAGTCGGGTCCGGGGTTACCGAGGCCGACGATCAACCACGGGGAATCCGTGGACATCGAGAGCTCGCCGATCAGTCAGTGGCCAGGCGCGCAGCGACAGTGGCGTCGTCGATGACGATGAGGTCGAGGTGCTCAATCTCATCGCGGACGTAGTCTTTCTGCACATCGCGCGCGACGGTCTGGAATGACGTTCCATCCACGGTGATGTCCAGAACCAAGCCGGCACGCTTCTTCAGCGCCTTCTTCAAGTCATGGCCATTGAGGGCGATGTGGACCGTCTCAGTGGTGGTGCCGTAGACGACAGCCGGGATCAGGCCCTCGCGGCGAAGACGCCGAGCGGCACCCTTACCAAAGTCGTTGCGGGTGACTGCCTCAAGTGCGATGCGTGCCATGGTTTCTCTACCTTTGCGCTGGAACTGAACATTCGGACCGCTGGTAGAGCACCTTCACATCAGCGCGAAAACTCGCACCTGGAGAATGTGCTGCGGAGTCGATCACGGGCTGAAGACCCCTCGCCACCGGCAAGGGGAAGGTTACCGAATCGTCCTCAGAGCTCGAACAGGCGGGTGACGGAACCTTCTCCGAAGACCTCGCTGATCGCGCGGGCCACCAAGGGAGCGATGGACAACACCTTCAACTTCTCGAACTGGCACTCCGGCGGAATCGGCAAGGTGTTGGTCACAACAACCTCGCTGATTCGGGAGTTCTGCAGGCGCTCGGCGGCCGGCGCTGACAGGACACCGTGCGTTGCCGTCACAATGACATCGGCTGCACCGTTCTCGAACAGAGCTTCAGCTGCCTTAACGATGGTTCCACCGGTGTCGATCATGTCGTCGACGATGACGCATACGCGGTCTCTTACGTCACCGACCACCTCGAGCACCTTCGCCTCATTGGGCACCCGCGGATCGCGGCGCTTGTGAAGGATCGCCAGGGGTGCACCCAAGATGTCGGTCCAACGCTCCGCCACCCGCACACGACCGGCATCTGGACTAATGACGGTCACGCGGTCGAGGTCGCTTCGCTTGCTCACGTGGTCGGCCAAGATCGGCAAAGCAAACAGGTGATCCACCGGTCCGTCAAAGAATCCTTGAATCTGCGAGGTGTGCAGATCTACCGCCATCAAGCGGTTTGCCCCTGCGGTCTTGAAGAGGTCAGCCATCAATCGCGCAGAGATCGGCTCACGACCTGTGTGCTTCTTATCTTGGCGGGCGTATCCGTAAAAGGGGGTGACAACGGTGATGCGCTTGGCAGATGCGCGCTTGAGTGCATCGACCATGAGCAATTGCTCCATGATCCATTTATTCAACGGCTGCGTGTGTGACTGCAGCACGAACACATCGGTGCCGCGGACAGACTCATCGAAGCGGACGAAGATCTCTCCATTGGCGAAGTCGTAGGCGTCCGTCGGCAACAGGTCGATGCCGAGATTGGCCGCTACCTCATTGGCCAACTCAGGATGCGAGCGTCCCGCAACCAGCACGAGCTTCTTGTTATTGGCAATCGTCAACTCGCTCATGCTCACTCCTGCTCCTTCGTGCTGTCCTGCGTGCTGTCTTGCGTCCCTGACAACTCTTGTGCTCTCTGCGCGGCAGCCGCCGAACTTGTCCCCGAACGGCGGCGCAGAACCCAATCGAGCACATTGCGCTGACGTGCGCGCGCAACCCCCATGGCACCCGGCGGGACGTCTTCGTAAATCACTGAACCGGCTGCGGTGTAGGCGCCGTCTCCAACGACCACCGGCGCCACCAGCATCGTGTCGCTGCCGATTCGCACACTATCCCCCACCACCGTGCGACTCTTGCTGACCCCGTCGTAGTTCACGAACACAGTCGCAGCGCCGATATTCGTATCCCGGCCAATGGTGGCGTCACCGACATAACTGAGGTGTGGCACCTTGGAGCCGTCACCGATATCAGCCGCCTTGATCTCCACATAAGCACCGGCCTTGGAGTTGGCGCCGAGCACAGTGCCTGCTCGCAGGTAGGTGAAAGGTCCGACATCAGCGCGCGGGCCGATGATGGCGAGCGTGGCCTCAGTGCGGCGCACATGCGCGCCGGCACCGACCTCGGTGTCAGTGAGTGTCGTGTGTGGCCCAATCACTGCTCCCCCGGCAATCGAGGTAGCACCGAAAAGTTGGCAACCGGGCTCGATGACAACATCAGCAGCGAGCGTCACCGACGGAGCGATCCACGTGGTCGCAGGGTCGAGCATCGTGACACCGGCGGCCATGTGGTCAGCGTTAATCCGATCGCGCATGACTGCGGCGGCTTGCGCCAACTGACGGCGATCGTTTACCCCCAGAATCTCCCTGTGATCTTGCGCCACACTCGCGACCACCGTCTGCCCTGCGGCGACAGCGGCGCCAATCACATCGGTGAGGTACTCCTCGCCTTGCGCGTTGTCGGTGGATAAGCCAGCAAGGTGCTGGGTTAGCGCAGCGATATCGAATACGTACACACCTGAGTTAATCTCGGCGATTTCGAGGATTGCGGCATCCGCATCCTTCTGCTCCACGATGCCGGTGACGTGCCCGTGTGTATCGCGAACCACCCTGCCGTAACCACTCGGATCGGGCAGAACTGCAGTGAGCACTGTGACTGCGGCATGCGCAGAAACGTGGACGGAGACAAGGGCATTCAACGTGGCAGCGGTAAGCAACGGGGTGTCGCCGGCGAGCACCAGCACTGATGTTGCAGTCGCGGCGTCAATCGCCGCCATCGCAAGGCGGACAGCATGACCAGTGCCGTTCTGCTGCTCTTGCACAACAGTGTTAGCACTTGGGTGAATCGCAGTTAGATGCTCAACGACTTGCTCACGCCCATGCCCAACGACGACGACAGTCTGCTTTGGTGCGAGTTCGGTGGCGGCCGCCAACACATGGCCGACCAAGCTGGTGCCAAGCACCTGATGCAGCACCTTGGGGGTGTCCGACTTCATCCTGGTGCCGGCTCCGGCGGCTAGGACGATAACCGCGTCTACGCTCACGGCGGCGAGCCTAGCCGCCAGATGCCGGTGGATGTCACCTGCGTGATGTTCCCCCGCCTGGACTCGAACCAAGACAACCGACTCCAAAGGTCGGCGGGCTGCCAATTACCCCACGGGGGAGAGTGGCGCCATCCTTCCACCTTCACTTGCGCGGGCTGCGTTGACCCGGCACATTGCGGCTGATGACGCGCAGGACACGAGGGCGAGGGGAGTTTTTGGGGGCAGATTGACACATCGAAAACTCGTCAAATTTGGGCCCGAACAAGTGCGTATTATCATAATACGGTCGTGACTCTGGCTTAGGAAA
>RFTO01000046.1 GCA_009923375.1 Actinomycetota bacterium
CCGACAGTGAGAAGTGGCACCCCGACTGGCGAAGCGGCATCAGGGTCGCGTACCGTTAAGCCCTGCTCTTGAAGGCTCATCTCTCCTGAGACTGATTGCTTACCTGACGCACGAACAGATTCGTATACGCACACTGCGGACGCTGCATCCAGCGCTCGCATCCAAGAACGAAGCAAGGCGGACATTGTGAAGCGCACATACCAACCGAACAACCGTCGTCGGGCCAAGACCCATGGCTTCCGGTTGCGGATGCGCACGCGTGCAGGTCGCGCGGTGTTGGCTCACCGCCGCGCCAAGGGCCGCAGCCGCCTGAGCGTCTGATTCGCTCGGCGAACACCCGCCATGTTGCCGCGAGCCCACCGGCTCACAAGCGGTGCCGAAATTTCCTCTGTGATCCGCCACGGGCGGCGTTACCGTATTCCACATGGGACTGTTCACTTGTGGATAACCTCCGAACCTAACGCGGTAAGAGCGGCATTTGTTGTGGGTAAACCTGTGGGTAACTCAGTTGCCCGCAGCACAGTTGCCCGGCGCTTACGTCACGGATTTGCTCCGTTGATCTCCATGACACCGCCTGGTTCGCGCGTAGTCGTGCGCGTATTCGAAGGCAGCCACGCCCTCTCGTCCACCGAGTGGACCGAACACCTGAGAACTGCCCTCACGGCCATGTCGGCGGTTTTGATGCCGGCGGCGCCTCCAGCTGTCGCTCAGGACGGCGACGGTTCATGAATGGCAAGAAGCTGATCGGCCACACGGTTCGCCTGCCCGCTTATGTGCTGATGGGTCTCATCTGGGTGTATCAAAAGACTGTCTCACCGATGCTGGGAGATGTGTGTCGCTATTACCCAAGTTGCTCGAAATACGGCTTTGCAGCGATCGGGGTGCATGGGGCAATCAAGGGGACTCTGCTGACTGTCCGTAGAATCTCGCGCTGCACGCCCTTCCACTCAGGTGGACTCGATCCGGTGCCGCGAAAAGGGCGGTGGCGAGTGGAGGAATCTGAGAATGTCACGGCTTCGGTAACCCCCGCTGCTTAAGTGCGCGAGTTGCTGATGCTGAACCGACTGCATGGCCGAAGAGTTTTATTGACGTGGTGTCGCCTGAGGGTGGCTCACCCCGATCCGATAGGAGAACGCCCACCTCGTGACTGCCAATCCGATGACGTGGCTCTACCCCATTGAATGGGTGGTGTCGTGGATCCTGCGCATCTTCCACGTGATGTTCTCCGCCGTGCTGGAGCCGACGGCTGGATTGACGTGGGCACTGTCCATCGCAGGACTTGTGGTGATCATCCGCATTGCGCTGATTCCCTTATTTGTTAAGCAAATCCGCTCAACCCGAAACATGCAGTTGATTCAGCCGCAGGTGCAGGCAATCCAGAAGAAGTACGCCGGCGATCGCGAGCGCCAGAGCCAAGAGCTGATGAAGCTCTACAAGGACACCGGCACGAACCCGCTGTCGTCATGCTTGCCGATTTTGGCGCAATCGCCAATCTTCTTGGCCTTGTTCCGTGTGCTGAGCCACATTGCTAGCCAGGTGACTCCACCGGGTTTCACTGCTGCATTAACAAAGAGCGCGCACGATGCGACTCTCTTCGGGGTCCCGCTGTACGGAACATTCACTCACGCCGACCGCACCCCTCACCCGGGTCCGACGCAGGCACTGACACTCGTGCTCATCATCTTGATGTCGGCCACCACTTTCATTACCCAACGACAGCTGATCGCCAAGAACGTCGCTGCGGACAACCCGATGGTGCGCCAGCAGAAAATCATGCTGTACGTGTTCCCCATCATTTTCGCCATCTCGGGCATCAACTTCCCGATTGGTGTGCTGCTCTACTGGTTCACCACGAACCTGTGGACCATGGGCCAGCAGTTCTGGGTGATCCGCAACAGCCCCCAGCCCGATACCCCCGCACATGCAGCGATGCTCGAGCGCAAGGCACGCAAGGCAGGTAAGGGTAAATTCTCCGTGCCCGGGCCGACCCCCGAACAGCCGGCGGTGCCTGAAACCCAGATCGTTCGCAACCAACCGAAGCGCTCCTCACGCGAGGCACGCCGCGGAGGCGCAAGTAAGCCCAAGCCGACACCCGAGTCGGGCTCCAACTCTAACGAGGAATAAGACATGACTGACATTCCAGACATTGTGTACTCAGATGACGATATTGTGGCGGTGGATCTTGCTGCTGATGACAAGAAGCCGACGAAGGCTGCTGATCTTGTCGCTGAGGGAGATATCGCGGCCGATTACCTCGAAGGTCTGCTCGACATCATGGACCGCGATGGCGACCTGGACATGGACGTGGAAAGCAACCGCGCGCGCGTCAGCATCGTGGGCGATGACTTAGAGGACCTCGTTGGCGCCGATGGTGATGTACTCGATGCCTTGCAGGAACTGACCCGTCTAGCTGTCACCCGCGAGACGGGTAACCGTTCGCGCTTAATGCTTGACATTGCTGGGTATCGCGAAGGCGAGCGCAAGCTCCTGGTCGTGTTGGCCGATGAGGTTGGCGAGCGGGTCAAGACCAGCGGCGAACCTGAGAAGCTGCACCCGATGAATGCCTTTGAGCGCAAGATCGTTCACGATCGCGTTGGGGAGTTGGGGCTGCGCAGCGAGTCTGAGGGCGAGGAGCCGAACCGCTGCATCGTCGTGCACCCGGTCGCAGCTGAGTGACTGAGCCCGTACTTGAGTTGATTGTTCTACGTGGAACATTCCATGACTGAGCCACCTGCGAATACGGGTGATGGTGCGAACGACGCCGATGTCACGCGGGCTGACAGTCCAGCCGAGTTGGCCACCGTCATGCAGAGTTCAAAGAATATGGTGGCGGAGTCGTTTTGGCAGTCGTATGAGTGCACATCCCGTGGGTGAACAAACGCTAGGGGATATCCCTGTTGAGTTGGCGTCGGCGTATCCCGATGCGGTGACCGGACTGACTGCGTATGCGGAGCTACTCGCGACTGATGGCGTGGTTCGGGGAATCCTTGGTCCGCGTGAGGTCCCGCGGATATGGGAGCGGCATATCGGAAACTGCGCAGTGCTGGAGCAAGAGATTGCGTTTGGCGCGCACGTCGTGGATGTTGGCTCTGGGGCTGGGCTGCCAGGAGTGGTGCTTGCGATGGTTCGCCCCGACTTGAAGGTGACCCTGGTTGAACCACTTCTGCGCCGTACGATCTTCTTGAACGAGGTGGTCGAGGCGCTCCAGCTGGACGGCCGCGTGGAGGTGCTGCGCGGAAGGGCTGAGGACTTCGCTGGAAAAGTTGTGGGCGATGTTGTGACCTCGCGGGCAGTGGCCGCGCTGGACCAGCTCATCGCCTGGTCGTGGCCGCTGATTCGCCCGGGCGGTCGGATGGTCGTACTCAAGGGTGTCACCGCGCCCGATGAAGTGTTGGCCGCTGAACCGGCGCTGGCAAAACGGGGTGCTGGTGCCGCGCGTCTCATTATCATTGATTATGCAGGTACTCAGGCAACCTTAGTTGCCATCAACCGCCCAAAGCGACAAGGATGAGCCAGTGACCTCAACTCCCGATGTTCCACGTGGAACATTCACCCATGAATCTGTTAGCGAGGTCTCAGCTGCGAGCATTCCCCGGCAACCGTTCGCGACAAGTTCCCCACTCCTTGAAGCAGTAACCACCGCCATCAATCTGAAATCTGGGCAGCTGCGCCTGCCCAAGCCAGGTCGACCCAGGGTGTTGTGCGTTGCCAATCAAAAGGGTGGCGTCGGAAAAACCACAACCACAGTGAACATTGCTGCCGCGTTGGCCTACGGTGGGTTGCGCGTCCTGGTCATCGATTTGGACCCCCAGGGGAATGCGTCCACAGCCTTTTCCGTGCCCCACCACGCGGGCAGTATGGGGTCGTATGAAGTGGTTGTGGATCAAACCCCGATTGCCGATGTGGTGCAGGACACCAGTATCCCCGGTTTGTTGTGTGTGGCTGCCACGCTTGACCTTGCCGGCGCGGAGACCGAACTCGTTTCAGCGGTGGCCCGAGAGCAGCGGCTGCGCAAAGCAGTCCAGACCTATCTCGAGTTGTGTGCGGCTGCAGGAGAGCCGTTGGACTATGTGCTGATCGACTGCCCACCAAGCCTGGGCCTGCTCACGGTCAATGCCCTCACCTGCGCGGAGCAGGTACTGCTGCCGATTCAATGCGAGTTCTATGCCCTCGAAGGTGTCAGCCAGTTGCTCAAGATTGTGGATTTGGTGGGTCGCGAGCTCAATCCAGGGCTTGTGGTGGGTCACATCTTGTTGACGATGTATGACTCGAGGACGCGACTTTCGCAGCAAGTGGCTGAGGATGTACGGACGCACTTCGGGGCGAAGGTCATCACGGAGGCGGTGCCACGGTCTGTGCGAGTGAGTGAGGCGCCTTCGTTCGGGCAGACGGTTGTGGATTATGACCCAGGATCGTCAGGGTCTCGGGCGTATATCGAAGCGGCTCGGGAACTGGCTGAGCGACTGGCCGCGCAATGAATATTATCTCTGGGGATAGTTTTCCGCATAGCCCCACAGGTTATCCACAGGAACTATCAGATATTTCAGACATTTCAACAGGCTTGACGAATGAGAGTGGGGTGGCCTATGGCAACCACATCGGGTAGTCGTGGTGGGCTCGGACGCGGATTGGGTTCGCTGTTGGCGAACACCTCCGTTGATATGCCGCATCAAGGCAATGACAGTGCATCTACAGTGAGCCAGTCGGGTGATGTGCCAGGTCGATTTGCGGAATTGCCAATCGAGGCCATTGCGCCGAATCCGCGCCAGCCTCGCGATGTGTTTGACCCTGAAGCGCTGGAAGAACTCGTCCACAGTATCAAAGAGATTGGTTTGATGCAGCCGGTTGTTGTACGACCCGTTGGTAACGACCGTTTCGAGTTGGTTGCTGGCGAGCGGCGGCTGCGAGCATCGAAGATTGCGGGACTATTAACTATCCCGGCCATCATTCGTCACACTGCAGATGCTGATTTGTTGCGGGAGGCATTGCTTGAAAACTTGCACCGCGCAAATTTGAATGTGATTGAAGAGGCTGCGGCGTATCAGCAGTTGCTTGATGATTTCTCGTGCACACAAGAAGAGCTGGCCACCCGAATTGGCCGCTCGCGACCGCAGGTGACGAACACTTTGCGAATGTTGAAGTTGCCGGCGGGCGTGCAGAAGCGTGTGGCCGCTGGGGTGTTGAGTGCTGGTCACGCGAAGGCGTTGGCGGGCGTTACTGATGCAGCAGTGGTGGAAGTGTTGGCATTGCGTGTGGTCGCACACGGTTTGAGTGTGCGAGCGCTGGAGGAAATGATTGCTGTTGGTGGTGTGGGTGGGAGTGCTCGCAAGAAGCAGCGAGCAGCTAAGCCGACGACAACAGATTTTCCTGAGGTGGCAGAACGACTAGCGGATGCGTTGGATACTCGTGTCAGCATTCAGAGACCAAAGGGAAGCAAACCGGGCGTCATCGCCATCGAGTTTGCTGATGCAGAGGATTTGGCAAGGTTGGCCGCGCAGTTGCGCAGTTGATCGTGCCGGTGCTTCCGCACGCAGGTGAGAAGCATTTTGCGGTTGTTGAAGTTGCCGGCGGGCGTGCAGAAGCGTGTGGCCGCTGGGGTGTTGAGTGCTGGCCGCGCGAAGGCGTTGACCGGGGTTGTTTCGGCCAGAGAGGGATGCTACTCGAGGAAGGTTGGACGCGTTTCAGCCACGGGGTGTCTGCGAACCCGCGGTGTCTCCGACTATCCAGAAGTAGCCCAAGGAGTGTCAGAGGCCCTCAAAACCCGGGTGGAAAATGCAAAATTGAAGAAAACCGAGCCTGGCGCTATCAGCATCTAGTTTGCAGATACCGAGGATCTGACGTGCACATTTGCACTTTTGCCGCTACGCAACAAACAGGGATACTAGGACCACGCAAGCGGGCGCTCGAGCGCCGCGCGGTAACAGCCTTCACTGCAGGTATCTGCGATGCTTGCCAAATTGGGCTATTATTCGCGCGTGGATGTTTGGCGAATAGTTGGTCGGATTTTGCGACGCCCTGGTCCGTTGGCCGCATTCGACACGCTGCTCTGGTTCTGCGCAATCATCGTCAGTCTGAGCATCCGTTATGTTGATTTTCACGATGGTCCGCCACGCATGGGATTTGCGTGGGGCTTGGCCGCAAGCATCCTCACTTTTCATTCACTTGCTTTTGGCAGTTGGCTTTACCGCCGCCGGTATCGTCTAGGCAGCAAAGAGGAAGTCATCGCTGTAACCCGAGTCACCATCGGCACAAGTGCGATTGTGACACTTGGGAGCCTTTTGTGGCCTGGTCAGCGACCACTCCCCATTTCTGCCAGCATCCTTGCTGGGCTGCTCGCGTTACTTGGCATGCTGGCAGGGCGCACAGCAATCCGCGCGTCCAAGGAACATGAGCGACGGTCGTTTGGAGAGCCTGCACTTGTCTTCGGGCTTGGTGTTGCAGGCATGCAGATCTTGGAAACTATGCTCGCTGACCCAGAGAGTCCCTATACACCTGTGGGGCTACTGGACGATGACAAGTTCAAACAGAGCATGAGACTCCGGGGGCTCAAATGCTATGGAGGTCTAGACGATATCAAGACAGCCGCCTTGGCGACAGGGGCAACCACGCTCATTGTTGCTGTTGTCACAGGGCAGGCAGAGTTCTACCAACACGTCAGTTATGCGTGCTCGAAGGCGGGGTTGGACGTGAAGATCGTTCCGCCGCTCTCCACCTTGTTGCAACACTCCGGGACGATCCGGGACTTGAACGACATCACGATAACCGACCTCCTGGGTCGGCGAGAGATTGAGACAGATCTCCATCAGATTGCTGGGTACCTTCGCAACCGACGAGTACTAGTCACAGGCGCTGGTGGATCCATCGGATCGGAACTCTGTCGCCAATTGAACCAGCTTCCACTCGCTGAGCTCATCATGGTAGACCGAGATGAGTCGGCGCTGCATGGCTTGCAACTTTCTCTCCACAACAGAGCGCTCCTTGATACTCCTGATGTCGTCCTTCTGGACATACGTGATAGCGCTGCTGTGTCAACACTCTTCGCTGCTCGCAAACCACACGTTGTGTTCCATGCGGCCGCTCTCAAACATCTGCCGATGCTGGAGCAATATCCGGACGAGGCGTGGAAAACCAACGTCCTTGGTTCTAGGAATGTAATTGAAGCTGCCGCCGCTACCCAGGTGGAAGTCTTCGTCAATATTTCCACCGATAAGGCCGCTAATCCAACAAGTGTTCTAGGTTTTTCAAAGCGAATTGCGGAAAGGCTGACAACGTTTACAAGTCAGACCAGTCAAGGACGATACGTCTCCGTGCGTTTCGGAAATGTGCTTGGCTCTCGTGGTTCCGTGCTGACTTCCTTTACGGACCAGATTGCAAAGGGCGGCCCGGTCACTGTCACCGACCCAGCAGTCACAAGATTCTTCATGACTATCTCGGAGGCAGTACAACTTACTCTTCAAGCAGCAGCCATAGGAGAATCCGGGACAACACTAGTGCTCGATATGGGTTCGCCAGTCAGGATTGTCGACATCGCGAGGCAAATGATTGTGCTATCAAAGCGGCATATTGACATTACGTTCACGGGGTTGCGCCCTGGCGAGAAGTTGGATGAAGAATTATTTGACCTCGAAGAACACGCAGAGCAGACAGATCATCCTCTGATAAGCGCGGTTCGGGTCCAGGAGTTGGCTGCGGACGGGTTGGACAGTGCTTATCCAACTTTTTCTCTCAAAATCATCTCTAGTAGCTGTCTCTTATACAC
>RFTO01000047.1 GCA_009923375.1 Actinomycetota bacterium
AGGCCGACCACTAGCCGCCGATGTGGTTGCTTCAGCACTTGAGGATTCATTGAGTGAAAGTGATGAACTCGGCTCGCTAGTTGAGGAGCTCGTAGCGCTTTCCGCTGTCGCTGGTCCCACACTCGATCCCGGCAGTCATCAGGAAATCAACGTGGGCGAACTCGTTGGCAGCGTGGTCACTCGTGCCAACCGCCGCAGCGGTCGAGAGATATCACTCACCGTCGCCGACGAGTCAGCCACGGTATTCGGTAACTACTCTCGTCTGGAGCGGGCAGTCACCAACATTGTGAACAACGCGGTCAAGTTCGCACCGATGGGCCGTGTTGATGTGAGCGTCTTAAGTACCGACGCAATCGACATCATCGTTGAAGACGCCGGCCCAGGCATTGCGCCACATGATCGAGAGCACGCAACCGATCGCTTCTGGCGTGGGGCATCAGCCCGCTCCCTACCCGGTTCGGGCTTGGGACTTTCGATCGTTGCCGATATCGCCAAGGAGTTCAAGGGTGTGGTGACCATCGGCGAAAGCCAATCACTTGGTGGAGCGCGCATCGGGCTGCACCTTCCGGCAACGACCGCCTAAAGGTGGTGTCCGCGACGTCGCGTTGGCGAGTCATCCATAGTTAGGCTGACAGGGTTCTCACTGCACATTCCCAGGCTCAACCCATGCGCTTGTCAGGTGTTTCTCAGACATACTCAGCAAAGTGTGTCCTGCGGTGATCATCTGATCGCCGCTGATGTAAAGGAGTACTCATGAAGCACATGCCTCGTCGCAATGCGGTTATCGCCGCTGCGACCAGCGTCATCATGCTCGGCGGTGTGGCGATTGCCGTGCCGGCAATTGCAGCATCGGCTCAGAAGTCACACAGAACCACAGTGGCGGTCCACAAGTCCACGCATGCAGCTAACACCTCGTCGACAATCCCTTCCCCTTTGGCGACAGCACTAGTCCCCCGACCCAGTGGACCGGATAAGGACAACGACGGGCCCGACTTTGGCGCACCGGATAACGAAAACGACGGGCCTGACTTTGGCGCACCGGATAACGAAAACGACGGGCCTGACTTTGGCGCACCGGATAACGAAAACGACTTGGCGCACCGGATAACGACAGCGATGGATCTGGCTTTGGCCGAGGTGGTAACCACGGCGGACCTGGCCTCGGCTTTGCTGCATACACAGACTTCACCTCCGTGTTGACGGACCTCGTCACCAAGGGCACCTTGACTCAAGCGGCATCCACCGCTGTCACCACCGCGCTCGATGCCGCTGAGGCAGCTGAGCACGTCGGAATGCCAATGCCGAAGGCCATGCACGGCACCAGCGAATTGCCTGCAGTCCTTAAGGACCTCGTCACTAAGGGCACCTTGACACAAGCACAGGCCGACGCGATCGCCAACGGTCTCGCAGCCAAGCAGGCTGCCGCGCAAGCAGCAGAACAGAACTTCCGCACTCAAGCCGACGCGGTCATCGCACAGGTCTTGGGGATCACGGTCGATCAGCTGAACACTGCTCGCCGCAACCACGTCAAGCCGCAGGTGACAGATGCCCAGCGCGCGGAGATCAAGTCCAAGCTCGATGCACTCCGCACCAGCCTCGGCTTGCCAACTCCTCCCAAGGGCTTGGGCAGCTTTATGGGTCGCGGGATGGGCCCGCGTGGCCGTTCAGGTCTGCACCGGATGGGAAAGATGGGCGGGCACCATGACGGCCGCGGTAACGGCCGTTTCGGCAAGCCAGCGCCAAGCACCACTGCGCCAGCTGGATTCAACGGCTGACATAACACCTCTGAGTCATAACTAAGGCTCAGAACCTTGAGGCCCTTGGGAACCACTTCAACTGAAGTTGCGTCTCATGGGTACGGGCTCGGGAGAGCAGCATGGCTCTCCCGAAGATAGAACGGCCGGTGCATCAGAGGGGCCTTCCCCCGCCTCTCTGAAACGCACCGGCCGTTCGCTTTTTCTACAAGCCTTACTACTCCGGCTTCACCAACGGAAACAAGATCGTTTCCCTGATTCCAACGCCAGTGAGACACATCAGCACTCTGTCGACACCGATCCCGATTCCACCTGTTGGTGGCATTCCATATTCAAGGGCGCGCAAGAAGTCCTCGTCCAAGCGCATCGCTTCCACGTCACCTCGGTCGGCGAGCGTGCCTTGGGCGACCAGACGCTCGCGCTGAATTACCGGATCGGTGAGCTCGGAATATCCCGTCGCGGTCTCGGAGCCGTTGATGTAGAGATCCCACTTTTCCACCACGCCCTTGATGCTGCGGTGGTCGCGCACGAGCGGAGACGTATCGACTGGGAAGTCGCGTACAAACGTAGGGCCAGTGAAGGTGGGAATCACATGGTGCTCAAAGAGTTCCTCGACGAACTTTCCGTGGATCCAGGTCTTCTCTGGTGCAATCCCGGCCTGTGTGCAGAGCTGCTGCAACTCCTCCATGGGAGTCTGCGGACTGATCTCGCGGCCGAGCGCCTCGGATAGCGCCGGAAACATCGACACCTGGGCCCACTCACCGGAGAGATCCTGCGGGGTCCCGTCGAAGTGCTCGAATTGCAAGGATCCATGCACGACTAACGCTGCCTCTTGAATGGTCTCGCGGGTGATGCGGGCCATGTCGTTGTAGTCGGCGTAGGTCTGGTAGGCCTCGAGCATCACGAACTCGGGGCTGTGCGTGGAGTCCGCGCCCTCATTGCGGAAATTGCGGTTGATCTCGAACACGCGGTCGAATCCGCCGACGACGCAACGCTTGAGGAACAGCTCCGGAGCAATGCGCAGATACAGCTCCATGTCGTAGGCATTCATATGAGTGATGAACGGCCGTGCGGCGGCACCGCCGTGCTGCGTCTGCAACATCGGGGTCTCCACTTCGATGTAATCCCTGCCAGTCAGCGAGGAGCGGATCGACGCCATCACGGCGGGACGCATCCGGGCGATCGTGTTCGCTTCCGGCCGCATGATCAAATCGATGTAACGCTGGCGAACGCGGGTCTGCTCACCGAGCGGCTTGTGCGCCACTGGCAGCGGGCGCAGGGCTTTAGCGGCCATCTGCCAGGAGTCGGCCATGACAGACAACTCGCCGCGCTTGGAGGTGATGACCTCTCCCTCGACGCACACGGTGTCACCGATATCAACGAGGGACTTCCACGATTCCAAAGCTTCCTCGCCAACCTGTGCGAGGGAGAGCATCGCTTGCAGGGTCTCGCCTGTGCCGGTGCGCAGAGTTGCAAAGCAGAGCTTGCCGGTGTTGCGGATGAACATGATGCGGCCGCTGACTCCGACGTTTACGCCGGTTGCCTCGTCGATGCCGAGGTGTCCGTACTCAGCTCGGAGTGCGTCGATGGTGGTGGTGACAGGAAGAGTCACCGGGTAGGGGTGAGGGCCATCGCTCAATAGGCGCGCACGCTTATCGCGTCGCACGAGCATCTGCTCGGGGAGGTCATCGACCTCAACGTCATCGACTGCGGGGGCGGATTGTTCGGTCACGGGGGTCAAGGTTAGTCGCCCTGTCGCCCTGACCCTTTTAGCCTGCGGCTCGATTCGACTTACTTGACTTACTTACTGAGCCTGCACCCGATCGAACAGCAACCGCAGGCCGTTAAGCGTCAGCTCGGGTTCGTGGTGGGTGATGGTGGAGGATTCCGGCACGATGAAGGATGCAAGGCCGCCTGTGGCGACAACTGCGGCCACACTGCCGCCGAGCTCGGCGATGATGCGAGTGACGAGCCCATCCACCTGGCCGGCGAAACCAAAAAGCAGACCTGACTGCAACGCCTCCACTGTGTTCTTGCCGATTGCTGCCCGAGGGCGGGTGAGCTCCACCGTGCGCAGTTGCGCCGCACGCGATGCGAGGGCGTCAAGGGAGATTTCAACTCCCGGGGCCAGTGCGCCGCCCAGGAACTCCCCCTTGTCGCTCACCACATCGATGTTCGTGCTGGTGCCGAAGTCGACAACAATGCAGGGGCCGCCGAACTGGTGAAAAGCCGCAAGGGTGTTGACAATTCGGTCGCTGCCAACTTCTTTCGGGTTGTCGGTGACAACGGAGACGCCCGTCTTCACACCAGGCTCCACAATCACGCAAGGGATACCAGTCCAGTAGTTCGAAATCATTAAGCGCAGCTCGCGCAGTGCGGCAGGCACGGTGGAGCATGCGCTGATACCACTGATCTGCGGGGCGTCGATGAGTAATGCGCGATAAAGCGCGTGAAGCTCATCAGCGGTGCTGCGGGCATCGGTCTTCACTCGCCATGAGTGCACCAGGCTCTCGCCGTCGTAAAGCCCGAGCACCGTGTTCGTGTTTCCGATGTCGATGGTTAAGAGCATCACTGCACCTCGATGTTGATCAAGTCGCCGGCGACATCCAACACCGGCGCGCTGTGGGTGAGGGCACCGACTGCGAGGAAGTCGACGCCCGTCTCGGCATATGCGCGCACGGTGTCCAGGCTTAATCCCCCGCTCACCTCGAGTGGGTTGCTTCCGTTGACGATGTGGACTGCCTCGCGCACTTGGTCCACGCTGAAGTTGTCCAACAGGATTAGCCCATCTGTGTGATTCATTGCCTCGCGTAACTCGTCGAAGGAATCCACTTCCACTTCGCAGGGAACATTCGGGTAGCGCTGCTTCACCGCATCGATGGCAGCACCGATTGAACCTGCAGCTGCCACATGGTTGTCTTTGATGAGAGCTGCGTCGGTCAGGCTCATGCGGTGGTTGACACCGCCGCCGCAGCGGACGGCGTATTTCTCAAGTGTGCGAAGTCCAGGTGTGGTCTTGCGGGTGTCGCGAATTCGCGCGTTGGTGCCGGCGATCTGTGCTACCCATCGCGAAGTCAAAGTGGCCACGCCGGATAGGCGTCCAACGATGTTGAGTGCTGTTCGCTCAGCCGAAAGAAGTGAACGAGTGACGCCACGTGCGCTCAACAGCAAGGTGCCGGCTTCCACGAGTTGACCGTCAGCTGCGTGGTAGTCCACCTGCACGTCGGTATCGACGATGGCAAACACTGCTTCAGCGAAAGCAAGCCCACACACAACGCCAGCCTGCCGTGCGACGATGTTCATCGTGCTGTGGTGACGGTCAGAGATCGTGGCCACCGTGGTCACATCCACACCGTCGGCAAGGTCCTCAGTCAACGCATCGCGAACGACACGCTCCACGCGCACCAATGGCACGCCGGTAGCGCGTACGCGCTGCTGCACCTGCGGGTTCAGGTGATTCGTCAGATTCATGATGTTGCTTGCGCCTCGCTGCTCGTGCGGCGGATGGATTCATGCCTGAACTCGACGATGCCGTCGCCTCCGCGCATTCCCACCAATCTAATACGCCACTTCTCATCGTCAGTTGATGGGAAGTCAGCGCGCACATGTGAACCGCGGCTCTCGGTACGCAGCAATGCGGCATGCGCCAGAAAGGCGGCCACGGTCCATAAATTCGTCATCTCCCAATCCGCAGTGCATGGTTCCCCAATGTCGCCTGCAATCTGCTTCAACCCAGCAGCGGTGGTGCGTAATTCCGCGCCGTCGCGCACAGGGCCAGCGTCAAGGGTCATGAGGGATTGAAGCTCAGCCCGACTGTCATCGCTGATCAAGGCCCCATCAACTGATTCGCCAGCGCCAATAGCAGGGCGTCGCTGCGGCAGTTGTCCAGCCAGGTCGCGGCCGATGCGCTCAGCCAGAACCAAGCCTTCCAGTAGCGAGTTGCTGGCCAAGCGATTCGCCCCGTGAACACCGGTTCCCGCGCACTCGCCGCAGGCATAAAGCCCCGGCACCGATGTGCGGCCGCTCATGTCCGTGCGGATGCCGCCACAGAGGTAATGCTGCGCTGGCGCCACTGGAATGAACTGGGTCACTGGGTCGATCCCATGCGCTCGGCAGGATGCAAGGATGGTCGGGAACCGCTGTTCCCAGAACTCTTCGGTGAACATCGTGGCATCAAGCCACACATGCGGTTGCTGCGTCTCGCGCATCACCCGGACGATCGCCTTGGCGACCACATCACGCGGCGCAAGATCTGCAAGTTCGTGCACACCTTGCATGAAGGTGCGGCCGGCGACATCTCGCAAAATCGCACCCTCGCCGCGGACCACTTCAGAGATAAGCGGCTGCTGACCTTCACTGCGCCCACCGAGCCACAACACCGTGGGATGGAACTGAATGAACTCGATGTCGTTTAACTCGGCGCCGGCCCGCAATGCAAGGGCGAGGCCATCGCCGGTCACAACCGATGGGTTGGTGCTCTGCGAATACACCTGGCCGATGCCGCCGGTGGCTAACACCACTGCCGGAGCCAAAACTGCGCCGACACCGTCGCGCACACCTGCACCCATCACGTGAAGCGTCACACCTTGGGCGGCGCCGGCATCGTCCTTGAGTAGATCAAGCACGAGAGCGTGCTCGATGATCTCGATTCCTGGATCGCTTTGCACTGCAGTGACGAGCGTCCGCGAGACCTCAGCGCCAGTTGCATCACCGCCCGCATGGGCGATGCGATCCTTGTGATGTCCGCCTTCGCGGGTGAGCGCAAGCTCGCCGGATGGGTCAAGATCAAACTCCGCTCCCCAGGTGACCAACCGGCGAACCGCATCAGGACCCTCTGTCACTAAAGCCATCACCGCATCGGGGTCGCATAAACCTCCGCCGGCAAGCAGCGTGTCGCGCCAGTGGTCCATCGGCGAGTCATCTGGGTCGAGGGCGGCGGCGATTCCACCTTGTGCCCACCGTGTGGACCCTTCGTCGATCTGCGCCTTGGTGAGCAAGCACACCGAGTAACCAGAACGCCTCACATGCAGTGCGGCACTCAAGCCGGCGACGCCGGAGCCGACGATGATCACATCCGCGCGGGCAACCCAGCCGGGCGCGGCTGACTTAAGCCGGCCCGGGATGTGCAGGTCGGCGAAGGTGAACTCGCTCATGCTGATGACGCCCCAGGTTCAATAGATACATTCGCTGCAGCGGACTGCGGCACTGCGGTTTGTGTGCCGGTGAAATCGATGGCGATGTTGTCGATGAGTCTCACATCTCCCACCTTCACCGCAATCAGCATCCGCGCTTTTCCGCTGGCATCGTGGGCGAAATCCTCGCCCACCAAGGCACGGTAGTCGGGTTCGAGCATGTACGCCTGCAGGATGGCGTCGGCTGCTTCGAACACAGCGGAACGTCCCCTGGATGCACATGCCTGCCCAGCGAAAAGTGCCCGGCTAATGCCGAGTGCCTGTTGACGCTGCTGGGAAGTGAGAAACACATTCCGACTCGACAATGCCAGGCCATCAGTTTCGCGAACCGTGGGCACTGCGATCACTCGAGTGGCGATGCCGAGTCGTGAAATCATCTGCTTGATGAGCGCGAGTTGTTGGTAATCCTTCTCGCCGAAGTAAGCAACCGTGGGCTGCAAAGCGGCAAGGAAAGCGCGCACCACGGTGAGCATCCCGCGGAAGTGCCCGGGCCGCTGCGCACCTTCGTACATCTCCCCCACGGGTCCGGGGTCGGTGTCGAATGGTGCTGATCCTTCAGGAAACACGTCGACTGCAGTCGGCGCCCACACGATGTCAGCACCGGCACGGCTCGCGAGCTCGACATCGGATTCGAGCGTCCGCGGATAACGACTGAGATCTGCTTCATCGTTGAATTGCAGTGCGTTGACATAAACAGTGACGATGACGGTGCCCGAATCGCCAGCGTCGGCGCGAGCCTGTTTGATTAACGCAGCATGTCCTGCGTGCAACGCACCCATGGTCATCACCACGAA
>RFTO01000048.1 GCA_009923375.1 Actinomycetota bacterium
ATAAAGTTGGCCGCCGTCGATCTTCAGCCCCACCACGTCGCCGCCCTTCAGCGAGCCCAGGTCGCGCTTTGCGCCGGCCGTGAGGTGTAATCCAGCACCGGCAGCGTCAACAAAGTGCCCAGTCGACTCAATGACAATGTCCACGCCGAGTTCACCCCATGGCAGAGCTGCGGGATCGCGCTGCGCGAGAGTCTTCATCGTGTGGGTGCCAGCGGTAATCGTATCCTCTGTGAAGGTCACCTCACCTGGAAAACGACCCAGAATGCTGTCGTACTTCAGCAGGTGGGCCAATGTGGCGTTGTCCGTGAGATCGTTGACTGCGACGACCTGGACATCCGCCCCACCCGCCACCAAGGCGCGGTAGAAGTTGCGGCCAATACGGCCAAAACCATTGATACCAACACGGACGGTCATGTACGACTCCTCGAGTAAAATTCGGGCTGGCAACACGCTTTGCCCATGACTTTGGTCACAATAAGCGCACCCTAGCAATCACCAGTGCTGCGCCAACGCTGGGCACGTGGGTTGCACCGGGCTATTTTTGCTCAGGTAAGCGACTACTCAACTGAGCATGTCAGGCGTGACACTTGCCTCGGTCGTGGGCAAACCCACATCGAGGGCGTGCTTGTCAGCAAGTGCTAGCAACCGGCGAATCCGGCCCGCGACAGCATCCTTGGTCATCGGTGGATCGGCCAGAGAACCAAGTTCTTCCAAGCTGGCCTGCTTGTGCGCGACTCTTAAGCGACCAGCATCTGCGAGGTGTTCAGGTACGTCATCGCCGAGAATCTCAAGCGCCCGTTGAACCCGGGCCCCTGCAGCCACGGCTGCACGGGCAGAGCGTCGGAGATTTGCGTCATCGAAATTCGCCAGGCGATTCGCCGTGGCGCGTACTTCACGCCGCACCCGCCGCTCTTCCCAGGCAAGCACGGAGTCATGTGCCCCAAGGTGAGCCAACATCGCCGAAATCGCGTCACCATCACGGATGACAACTCGATCGACACCACGCACATCCCTCGCCTTGGCCACGATGTCCAAGCGACGCGCAGCGCCCACTAATGCCAGGCCAGCTTCTGGTCCTGGGCAGGTAATTTCAAGAGCGCTACTACGTCCTGGCTCGGTCAGTGAGCCGTGCGCCATGAATGCCCCGCGCCACGCTGCAACTGAGTCACATTTTCCACCGTTAACAATGGCTGCTGGCAAGCCTCGCACTGGTCGACCAGCCGTGTCCACGAGCCCAGCTTGTCTGGCGAGTAAATCTCCATGATGGGTGACACGAACGACGAAGCGCACACCCTTGCGCAAGCCCGTCCCCTGCAGCACCACCAACTCGCTGCTGTGTCCGAAAATTTCCTCGAGATCCTTGCGTAACCGTCGGGCTACCGATGCTGAGTCGAACTCTGCCTCCACAACGATTTTGCCGCCAACAATGTGCAGGCCCCCTCCAAAGCGAAGCAATGAGCAGGCTTCAGCTTTACGGCAGCAAGTTCGAGTAATGGAGAGGCGACTCAATTCATCTTTGACATCTGATGTCATCGCCATGAGCTCACTCCTTTCCACCTTTCGCTCTTGCGAGCGATACCTCACAGTTGCGATTCACCGGTCCTGTTTGGTCCGTGCGTCCCCAGAGAGTTTCCCCAGAGAGTAACCCGCGAAGCATACTCAAGCGCCCGTGGAACTCAACCAGTCCCGCAGAGTCCTTGCTAGAGCAGGGGGATCATGGACGGCTCCGTGTGCGGTTCTGATACGGCTGTGTATAACCGGGAAATCCAGCGCCTGCCACGATGTGGACGCATCACTGTCATCGCAAATAATCACGCTTGGTGACACTCCAGGAGCACATCGCCGCAATGATTCAATGTAATCAGCCACTGTGACCTCCGATCCCTCGCGTCCGATGTGTGTGCCGTTCACATCTCGCACATTTGTGATGAGCGCCAGCCGCGCAATTGACTCTGAGATCGCCTCGATGACCCCTGGTACCAACAGTGGCGCCAGAACGCTGGTGTACCACGATCCAGGGCCGAGCAAGATAACGCTCGCGTCGCGAATGGCTGTCAATGCTTCAGCGGCAGCAGTGATATCACCTGGCACCGTGGTCAACGACAAGATGTTGTCTGTGCAGCGCGCGATCTGTGCCTGACCGAACAAATCCACCCGCTCGCCGTTCTCACCCTCCACGACCGCATGCAGGTGATGTGGTTGCAATGACACGGGCAGTACAACGCCTCGGACATCGAGTGCCACAGCAGCCTGTTGCAGGCCAGTAACAGGATCAGATTGCTGCCACAATGCGGTGAGCATCAAATTGCCAACGCTGTGTCCCGCTAAGGCACCCTGACCTTCAAAGCGATGCATCCATAAATTCTTGATCACCGAAGGTGGCGCCATAGCTGTCAGCGCCATTCGAAGATCGCCTGGCGGCAAGACATTAAATTCCTCACGCAGTCGCCCGCTAGACCCACCATCGTCAGCAACGGACACGATCGCGGTGACATCGGTGGATAGAAGCAGGGCCGCCTGCACGGTGGCCTGCAGTCCGTGTCCGCCACCGATAGCGACAATCTTGGTCGTCACTCGCGCCCTATGTCGCGATGGTTCACCTGATTGACAAAGCCCAATTCAGTCAGGGCCGACGACAATGCGGTGGTCATAGCGACGCTCCGATGTTTGCCGCCAGTGCACCCGATGGCGATGGATACGAACCGTTTGCCCTCAGCGAGGTACCCCGGCAACACCGTGGACAGCAACTCCACCAATTGCTTCAACACCACGGGGGCCGCCGTCGAACTCATAACGTAATTGGCTACTGAGGGTTGAAGTCCAGTCTGTGACTTTAGCTCGGGCACCCAATGCGGATTGGGTAGAAACCGGAAGTCGAAAACGATATCGGCATCAACTGGTAGGCCGAACTTGAAGCCGAAGGACTGAATAGTTAAGTGCAGCGGCGCATCGCCACCAGAAAATAAGTCGCCAATGCGATGGCGCAATTCATGTGGAGTCAGCGCTCCCGTGTCCACAACGACATCGGCAATGGAACGCACATCCGCCATGAGTGAACGTTCATTTTGCACAGCAGCCAGCAAAGTGCCCGCTTGCTGCAATGGATGTGGTCGCCGCGTATATTCAAAGCGCCGGACTAACACATCATCAGCGGCATCCAAAAAGAGCACACTCACGTCGTGCCCAGCCCCGCGCAGTCGCGACACCGACTCTGCGAACTCGTCGAAGAATCTGCCGGCTCGCACATCGACCACGATGCCGACACGGTGAACACCAAGCTTTGTGATCAGGTGGTCAACGGCCGTAGGAACCAACTGCGTTGGCAGGTTGTCGATGACATACCAGCCCAAGTCGTCCAGTGCCCAAGATGCGGTGGAGCGCCCAGCACCAGACATTCCGGTAACGATGGCGACTCGGACCGGCTCGGTGTTGGCGCCAACCGTTGACTGCACGTTGCTGCTCATGTCCTAATTCTGCACATTCTTCTTGGTAACTTCGGCCATTGATGCCTCCAGCGGCGAGACGTCCAGAGTTGCCTTGATAACTGCCGCAAGATTCCCACTGATTCCACGAACTGCGGCAATAGCCTCAACACTTGCACTTTGAAGGGCACGCACGGAGCCAAACTCCGCGAGTAGCGCACTGCGACGAACTGGACCGAGCCCCGGCACCGCATCCAGAGCGCTCACCAGCATCGCTTTTGATCGCCGCTTTCGATGTAAGCCAATGGCGCTTCGGTGGGATTCGTCGCGCAGGCGCTGTAATAGAAAGAGGGCCTCACTGGATCGCCCCAGAATCGCCGGTAAAGGAAGTCCGGGGCGCCAGACTTCCTCAAGCCGCTTAGCCAATCCGATCACCGGCACCGCAAGTCCTAGAGATTCAATCTGCGCAGCAGCCGCTGCCACCTGCGCTGGGCCCCCATCAACGACAAGTAGATCAGGCATGTCCACAACGTCCTGCACTCCACTCTTAAAGCGCCGCGCAACAACCTCTTGGATTGCTGCCGGATCGCCTACGCCGTACTCACCTCTGATGCCGTAAGAGCGATAGGCATCTTTGGCTGGCAAGCCGTCGACGAACACAACGAGTGAGCCGACAACATTGGTGCCGGCTGTGTGCGAAATGTCGATGCACTCAATTCGATACGGCACAGTTGGCAGGCCAAGCGCTTCCTGCAGCTCCATCATGGCGGAACTGCGAGCGGTCAGATCGACGCTGCGCTTTAAAGATCCGACACGTTGCGCATCCAGCGCGTTCGCTTGGGCTGTCTCCATGAAGTCCTTCATCTGGCCGCGTTGCGGAACCCTGATCTCCACGCTCGCATGACGAGTCGCTGCCAGAACCGCCTCGACATCTGCCTGCTGCGCCAAGGCCAAGGGGACGAGAATCAGTGGTGGAACCTGCATCTCCCCTGAGGCATAGAACTGACCGACCACCGCGGCCAACAGCGCTGACTCGGTCAGGTCCTCAACTCGTTCAACCGCGAATGAGCGCTGGCCTCGAACACGTCCCTGCCGGATATGGAACACCGAGATAAACGATTGCACCTCACCTGTTGCCATTGCGAAAACATCCGCATCCGCCTTGTCCGAGAAAACCAAAGCTGATTTTTCGAGGGCCTTCTTCACTGCTCCTAGGTCATCCCGGTAACGCGCAGCACCTTCATAATCCTGTGCTTGCGCCGCGTCGTTCATCTTGGATGTCAGCTCGTCAACGATGGGCTGGGACCCACCGGCCATGAAGTCACAGAAGCGCAAGGCGATCAACCTGTGCTCGCTCTCGGTCACCCTCCCAACACATGGGGCGCTGCATCTGTCGATGTGCGCCAATAGACACGGGCGGCCGCTTCGCTCTGCTTGCCGGAACACCCCAGGAGCGCATGACCTCACTGGAAAGACACGCAGCAAGATGTCGACGGTCTCCCTGATCGCCCATGCCTGAGCAAACGGACCAAAGTAGCGGGTGCCTGGCTTGCGATTGCCCCGCATCACCGTCGGGCGAGGGAATCGCTCCCCAAGCGTTACCGCCAGATAGGGATAAGACTTGTCATCTCGGTATTTGATATTGAAACGGGGTGCGAATTCCTTGATCCATTGATATTCCAGCTGCAGTGCTTCACGTTCATTGCTGACGACGGTCCAATCAACCCGGCAGGCGGTGGTGACCATCGTCAACGTCTTAGCCGTCAACGCAGCTGGACTCTGAAAATACGAAGATAAGCGACTTCGCAAGGATTTGGCTTTGCCAACGTAGATGACTTGTTCGCGCTCATCCCAGAATCGATACACCCCCGGCTCAACGGGGATTTCCCCTGCCGAGGGCTTGTAAGAGTCTGGGTTGGCCACGTCGCCGCGCTACTTAACTGCCCGAGGTTGACGCCCTGTGGAGGCGACCTTCTTAGCCGTATTCGCTCCGCCCTTCGGCTTTGCAGCCGGAGTCGAAGCCGGTGCTGCCGCAACGGCGCGCTTGACCTTGCTACGCGTGGTGTCACTGACAAGAGAGGCGTCACTGTCGAGGATTCTTGCGTTATTGCCTGCGAGGGCGGAAGCCAACAAGGGCTCTAGGAACGCGCCAGTGAAACTGCCGGTCTTTGCTGCACCTGCGGCGACAGCCTCCGGGGTGCCGGTGGCAACAACGTTGCCGCCTCGCGAACCACCATCGGGACCCATGTCTATCACCCAGTCCGCAGTTTTCACCACATCGAGATTGTGTTCGATGACGACGACGGTGTTTCCTTTATCAACTAGTCCATGCAGCACTTCGAGTAATTTGCGGACATCTTCGAAATGCAGACCAGTCGTAGGTTCATCGAGCACGTAGATGGTGCGACCGCTGGATCGTTTGTGCAGTTCACTCGCTAGCTTCACCCGCTGCGCCTCACCACCCGAAAGGGTTGTCGCAGGTTGACCGAGGCGGACATAACCCAATCCGACATCCACCAAAGTCTGCATATGCCGAGCGATGGGCGGAATGGCTGAGAAGAAGTCGACGGCTTCACTGATTGGCATGTTAAGTACATCGGCGATCGTTTTGGACTTGTAATGCACTTCCAAAGTCTCGCGGTTGTAGCGCGCACCTCGACAGACTTCACAGGGAACGTATACATCTGGCAGAAAGTTCATTTCGATGCGGATGGTCCCGTCACCAGAGCATGCTTCGCATCGACCGCCCTTGACATTGAAAGAGAATCGCCCTTGCTGATAGCCGCGGATTTTCGCCTCAGTGGTTTCGGCGAAAAGCTTCCGTATGTGGTCGAAAACACCGGTGTAAGTGGCCGGATTGGAGCGCGGGGTTCTACCAATCGGTCCTTGATCCACGTGCACAACTTTGTCGAGATGTTCAAGACCCTGGATTCGTTTGTGCCTACCTGGCATCTGGCGCGCGCCATTGAGTTCCCGCGCCAATGCGGTGTACATGATGTCGTTGACCAAAGTGGACTTACCCGAGCCGGAGACGCCAGTAACAGCAATAAAACAGCCAAGGGGGAAATCGACGCTCACATCGACCAAGTTGTGTTCGCGAGCGCCCTCAACCCGGAGCACTCGCTGTGAGTTGCGCGGGCGTCGCTGATTGGGGACATCGATCCGAAGCTGACCACTTAGGTAGCGTCCTGTGAGGGATGCTGGGTTTTGCAGCAGGTCCCTCACACTTCCACTGTGCACAACGGTCCCGCCCTGCTCGCCGGCGCCAGGACCGATATCAACCACCCAATCAGCGGTGCGAACGGTGTCCTCGTCGTGCTCCACCACGATCAGAGTGTTTCCCAGGTCTCTCAGCCGAATGAGTGTCTCGATGAGACGATGGTTATCGCGTTGATGTAGTCCGATGCTCGGCTCGTCCAGAACATAAAGAACCCCAACTAAGCCGGCTCCAATTTGCGTAGCCAGCCGGATTCTCTGCGCTTCACCGCCCGAAAGTGAGCCAGCGACTCGATCCATCGACAGGTAATCCAAGCCGACATCCACCAGGAACCGCAGTCGCTCGTAAATCTCCTTGACCACTCGCTCGCCGATGAATTGCTCCCGCTCATCGAGGTTGAGCGCATCGAAAAAGGTGAGAGCTTCTCCGATCGAGAGCGAGGAAACGTCAGAAATGCTGTGTCCATGAATACGCACAGCCCGAACCACAGGCTTGAGTCGCGTCCCCTCACACTCGGGGCAAGGCACCTCGCGCATACACGCGCCGTAACGCTCCTTGGTGGACTCAGTCTCAGACTCCTCGTATCTGCGTTCAACGAATGGGATAACGCCTTCGTAAGTCGCGGTATACGACCGTTGCCGTCCATACCTCGAGGTGAACCGCACCTGCAGGGAGTCGTCAGCGCCGTACAGGATCGATTTACGCACTGCCGCGGGCAACTTCTTCCATGGAGTATCGAGGCTGAAGTCCAGCTGCTTGGACAAACTCGTCAGCAACTTGGAGAAGTAATCCTGACTCGCGCTGCGGCTCCACGGCGCGATCGCTCCGTCTTTAATGGAGAGGTCGCTGTTGGGAATGACCAGCTCTGGGTCGGCCTGCATGTACACACCCAAACCTGAACACTCTGCGCACGCACCAAACGGGGAATTGAATGAGAAGCTGCGAGGCTCCAGGACCTCAAAGGAAATACCGCAGTCCGGGC
>RFTO01000049.1 GCA_009923375.1 Actinomycetota bacterium
CAAGCACGCTCAAGACTCTCACTGCGGTGGCTTTGATGCCGCGCCTTGACGAGCAGAAGGTGTACACCGCCACCAGTGCGGATGTGGGGATCGAGGGCAGCGGAGCCGGCTTAGTGGTGGGCGGCACATATTCAGTACGCCAACTATTCATCGGGCTTCTCCTGCCTAGCGGTAATGACGCCGCGATGGCCCTCACTCATGTGTACAACCGCGATGGAAACCGCGCTATCACTTTGATGAACGACACCGCCCGCCGACTCGGCGCAATGCACACCAATGCGAAGTCACCCAATGGGCTGCCGCGCACGGGTCAAGTCACCACCGTGGCGGACATGGCGCTGATAGGAAATGCGGCTGTGCACTTGCCAATGTTTCGTGATGTCGCGCATTTGCTGACCTATGACTTCCCGAGCAGGATGCCAAAACCCGGGCGAGTGCGGACGACTTACCAATTACAAAACGAGAACCCGCTCATCAAACATAAATTCCCGGGCACTCTCGGCGGTAAAACTGGTTACACGAGAGAGGCGTTGCGCACTTACTGGGGGGCTGCCAACCGAGGTGATCGCACCCTCGTTGTCGTCATCTACGGATTCGTCGGCACCACTTACAACTACGCGAGCAATCTGCTGAAGTGGGGATTCAACAACGCCGACCACCTCACCGCGGTGGGGCATTTGCCAATAGATGTCGGCAATCACTGGGGTGAACAGGCACTCATCTCGTCGACCTCGAGGGCAACCGCAGCAGCAACTCCAGCGCCGGCGGCGCCCCAGACATCGATAGCATCAGCCTCATCGTTGGCACACAGCAGCCGCACTGCAACAACAGCCGTACTCTTCCTACTTCCGGCGATTATCTTGATTCGCCGTGCGCTGCGTTACAGGCGAACGCGGGTCTAGCCGCAGCTCCGCTGATGTCGCTGAGACTCTGGTCCATGTCGCCACAGCACCTGCGCCTCGCATGGCTAAGCGCATACAGGCCCACGCATCCTCGAGGCGACCTACCGCGCGGTAGGTAAGGGCAAGTACTTCCCAAGGCTCCACCAGTTGTTCTGAACGAATAACGTCGTACCAATCTTCGGAGACGAACTGCTTCACCACATCTGCATGTTTGCCCGCTTGGGAAAATTGGCCGGTAATGAGCGCAGCCTGAGCGCGCAGCATGTTCACCCAGGCTTGATCAGGATTAGTGGTGAGAGCTTCCATTTCATCACACAGGCTGAAAACCGCCGTGGCATCGCCTCGCTCCTGCGCCATTTGTGCGTAGGTGAGGAGCACACCGCTGATGACCGCTCCCGAATCCTCAGAGGTGAGCCATGCTCGTAACCGCTGCATGCGGGCGCTACAGGCAGCTTCATCGGCGCGAGAGCCGTAGCGCAAGCGGTAGGCAATGATCTCGAGCAACATCAACACCTGCATGTCAGCGCGCCATACCTCAGAGGCAAGACCGATGGCTCGCTCGCTGAATCTAACTGCACTGATTAAGTCCCCTTGTTCAATCCTTTTCGCACGCTGGGCCCACCAGGTTCGCGCCGAATTCATCAGCGACCTTAAGGTTCTGGCCTCGGCCACCATCGGCTCGAGCTCATCGACTGCTCTCATGGCTCCCGGCACATCGCCAGTGCGCAGCCGTGCCCGTGCCAGGAATAGGAGTGCGAATGGGCGCAGCAGCGAATCATGGGATTGTGCGCCGAGATTATCGACAGCCTCCGCGAGTTGCGCTGTTGCGACGGCATCATCGCCGACGTGTAGGAGCACCGAACCCGTGAGCAACTGCGCGGCCGAACGCCAGTGGGGCAGGGTGTGGAAGGACGGATCTCGCAGCAAGTCAAGCACCGTGTCGAGCGCTTCGCCGACGTTCCGATCTTCAAGGAGAGTGTGGGCGACCACCCACCGTGCATCCATCTGCATGGGCCCAGCTTCCAAGGACAATTCGTGAGCCACCTGGAAGGCCCTGTCTATGTCGCCTTCCAAATACGACCATGCGGCCTCATGCAGTTGCAGCACATCTTGAAGCTTGAGTGATTCGTCGCTATCTTGCCTTAGCAACTCGACTTCGACGCCTACCTTCGCGGCGAGCTGGTTGAGAATGCCAGGGGCCGGCGTGCGCTGCCCCTGCTCGATCATCGATAGATAACCAACTGACACCACGCCCTCGGCTACATCTGCCAGACGCAGTCCCGCATCTAGGCGGGCCTGACGTAATCGAGCTCCGACGGCCACCCGATGGTTTCCGATAGCCACTGCCAGCGGAGCAGGTCTGTCATTCATAGTCCGGTACTCCAGATGAGGCTTCCTGGCATGAATGTGGAGCGTCTATCGGCCGGTCGCACCGCTCCTGCGTCAAGCGCCGCGGTGCCCCACGCCCATGCCTGCTCCTCTTCACCGCAATGCCATGCAACCTCGGCGATCGACGCCCACAAAGATGACGCACCGAACGCTCGGGACATCATGTCCGCACCTGCTGCAGCGGTCTGGGCGGTTCTTAGCGCTGCTGCGTGCTCGCCATGCAGCATTTGGCATTGCGCATGCGTCACCAATGCCCACGCATCAATCCACGGGTCCGTGTTTCCACCTTCTTTAACACGCACTAGGGAATCCTCTGCGATAATCACATCGCCGAGGACATATGCCGCCCGAGCGATGACCATATTCATGGTGCTAAGCACCTGAGAATTCACACCGTTCATGAACGTGTCGCGGAAACGAATCACGCGCGATAGCGATTCTTCAAGGTAGCGAAGCTCAAGGCCACTTGCGGAAACAACTTCCGCTCTCAATGATTCGGACAGGCACCTGAGGTCTAGCGACGCTGTTCGCGCAACCTCGCACATTTCGTCGGATCCGTCCAACGCTTCCGGCAATCGCGCGCGCAGCTGATTGGCAAGGGTTGCAACCATCATCAGTTCAACCCGCTCATCGAGCGTTAATCCCATGACAGCACGCAGCTGATCTTGTGCGCGGATACCAGCAGAAACCGAGTTGCCTTCCAGTAGCAAGGCTCGCTCGCTCGATGTCCAAGCCCATCCTCGGCTTTGTAACACCAGCAAAGTCATAACACGAGGTTACTTGCAATTTGAGCGTCAGTGCGCTTACCTGAAATGAGACACGACAACAAGGTGGTTTTACTCGGTCAGCGTTTTTTTACCAGCGAGTGAAAGTGCACGTGTGCAGCGCGGGGGTGTGCACACGGGTCTTTCACACCTACACGTTGCCCTGATTCGGTACATCTTCGATCGACAATCGTTCGTGCGTGGACATGCAGGTTTAGGCATGCAGGTTTAGGCATGCAGTTAGATCGCTGTGCCCATTTCGTGTCGCATCAGGCGAGTCCATCGGCCATCAGCGCCTCGCAGGAAGCTGCTCACTTCTTCGGCTTGCCAACTCGCTGTGTAATCAGCAAGTGCCGCAGCGGCGGCATCTAGCACTGCGTTGGGCATCTGCATGGCAATCGTGGTGTGCGGGACGAATGGGTGCAGTGCCGGCTCATCTGTCACCGCTGCACGAAGTCGTGTGTGCACCACAGTGCATTCGGGCGCCCCCGACTGCACAGCGAGATAGACCACCGGCGAGGTTGGTCTAAACGTCTCGATTCCAGATAACTGGATGTGAAAACTCGAGGTGGTGGCGCACACGTCATCCATTGCGGCCAGCACTACATCAAGGCGGTTGGTTGGGATTCGCACCGGAGCAACGAGGGTCACGTGAGTCGGCATGTGATCTGCGCTGTTGTCACCAAATCCTGTGCGCCACTGCTGCAGATCTTCACCCCATGGGGCAGGCACCTCAATGACAATCCCAAGGACTGCAGTCGCAGCGGTGCGCAGCTCGCCGATACGACCTGGATTGACATAAGCGCTGTCATAGTCGCTCACCTGGCGGTCAACGCGAGCAGTTGAGTCATCGCCAGCGTCGTCGTTGTACATGGGTTTCACCATCGCCTCAGGCGTGGACGAAGCCCAGGCGCTCGTACACCTTCGCCAGCATCGGTGCGGCCACCGCTCTTGCTTTGGTGGCACCATCGAGCATGATCCGCTCCAGCTCGGCGCGATCAGCGAGGAACTCCCGCGTGCGGGTTGAATACTGCTCGGCGTAAGCAAGGACAACCTCTGCAGTGCGACCCTTCAGATCCCCGTAGCCCTTGCCGGCCAATTCTCGCTCACATTCCTCGACGCTGAGGTCGCTGAAGGCTGAGAGGATGGTCAGCAGATTCGACACTCCAGGCTTATTCACCAAGTCGTAGCGAATCTCCATGTCGCTGTCGGTGACCGCGGTTTTGATTTTCTTGGCAATGACCTTGGGATCATCGAGCAAGAACACGCAGCCAGCCGGCAGTGACTTGCTCATCTTTGAGGTCGGGTCCTGCAAATCGAGAATCTTGGCTGCGCCTTTGATGACGCGAGTCTTGGGCACAACAAACGTCTGCCCGAAACGCGTGTTGAAACGCTCTGCGAGATCGCGGCTCAACTCCAGATGTTGGCGTTGGTCCTCACCCACCGGCACCTCATCGGCTGCATAGAGCAAGATATCTGCGGCCTGCAAGATTGGGTAGGTAAACAGCCCGACAGATGCTGCCCCGCTACCTTCTTTAGAACTCTTGTCCTTGAATTGAGTCATTCGGCTTGCCTCACCCATACCGGTGATACACCCGAGCACCCACTGCAGTTGAGCATGTTCGGGAACCTGGCTTTGCACGAAGATCGTTGACTTCTCCGAATCGAGCCCCACTGCTAATAACTGCGCATAAGAAGTCAACGTTCGTTGATGCAACACAGCGGGATCATGTGCCACTGTGATGGCATGCAAGTCCACGACCGCATAGAAGCAGTCAGCCTGACTTTGCAGGTCGGCCCATTGGTTGAGCGCGCCCAGGACATTTCCGATATGAAAAGAGTCGGCGGTCGGCTGGATACCAGAGAGAACCCGCGGCTGCGCTGTCATGGCGCTAGTTTTGCAGAGGTTCGGTGCTCACTTTGACTCGGGAGATACGCATCCCATCCACTTCCACAACCTCGAAGCGCGCGCCGTACTCCTCCACCACATCGCCCATCACCGGCAAGCGTCCGATCCGGGCCACCATAAAGCCTGCGACTGTCTCGTAGGGGCCGTCGGGCACCTCGATTCCGTGATCGGCTGCAAGATCTTCAATGTTCATCAGCCCGTCCACCACGGCCACACCGGCAGTTGACTGCTCGGGGTTCTCTAACGTGTCGTACTCATCCCGGATGTCGCCGATGAGCTCCTCCACCAGGTCTTCCAAGGTCACGATGCCAGCGGTGCCGTTGTACTCATCCACCACCAGAGCCATGTGCGAGTTGTTGCGTCGCATGTCGCTCAGAGTCGGGATGACCAGCTTGGTGCCCGGGTAGCGGCGCATCGGTCGGGCGATCTCGCCCACGCGAATGGAGCGTTCGGCCATCTGCGGGTCGAGGATGTCGCGCACGTGCACAAAGCCGACGATGTCATCTGTGGTGGCACGGCACACCGGATAACGGGAGTGCGGCTGGTCGGCCACCATCCTGGCTGCCTTGAACACAGGCATCTCCGCGTCGAGGAACTCCACCTCAGTGCGGGGAATCATCACCTCGCGCAATTCCTTCTCGCTGGACTCGAATACATCGTCGATGAGGTCTCGTTCCTCGTGACTGAGCTCCTCATGGCTCGCCACCAACCCGCGTAACTCCTCACCACTGATCTGCTCACGCGAAGCACCCGGGTCACCTCCGAGGATCTTGACGAACACATCTGTGGACGCCGAGAGGAACCACACGAAGGGACGGAAGCTTCGAGCAATGCCATCCAGCGGCCCGGCGAGGGTTAAGGCAACGCCCTCCGATCGCTGCAAAGCGATGCGCTTGGGCACGAGTTCGCCGAACACCAAGGTGAGGTAACCAGTCACTAACGCGATGAGGATGAATGCGAAGGTCTTCGGTGCGGGGATGTGGTGACTGTCCAGCCACGGCGCAATCACCGGCGTCAACCGTTCGGCGCCGAAGGCACCAGAGACGATGGACATCAACGTGACACCGACCTGGGCTGCAGCCAGGAAGCGGTTGGGGTCGCTAGTTAAGCGCTCAATCGCAGCAGCTCCACGGCGCTTACTTTCAACTAGGCGCCGGATCTGACCAGGCCGCAAGGAGACCAAGGCCATCTCGGCGGCGACGAACAACGCGCCGAACATGATGACCAGGGCCAGAACCCCCAAGGTCGACCAAACAACGTTCACGAGAGCGATCGTTGCAGATTCTCATCAACCGCAGCGAGGAATTCCTCCGTTGTCAGCCACTGCGTGTCGGGCCCGATGAGCAGCGCGAGGTCCTTCGTCATCTTCCCCGACTCAACTGTTGCGACACAAACCTGCTCCAAGGTGTTCGCGAAGTTGATCAACGCGTCATTACCGTCGAGCTTGCCTCGGTGGGCTAGTCCGCGAGTCCAGGCATAAATCGATGCGATTGGGTTCGTGCTCGTCGGCTTACCCTCTTGATGCATGCGGTAATGCCGGGTGACGGTGCCGTGCGCAGCCTCGGACTCGACGGTCTGGCCATCGGGAGTCATCAACACAGATGACATCAAGCCAAGTGAGCCGAAGCCCTGCGCAACCGTGTCGGATTGCACATCGCCGTCGTAGTTCTTGCACGCCCAGACATAGCCACCCTCCCACTTCATTGCGGTTGCGACCATGTCATCGATCAGTCGGTGCTCATAAGTGAGACCGCGAGATTCGAATTCCGCCTTGAACTCGGTCTCGTACACCTCAGCGAAGATGTCCTTGAACCGACCGTCGTACTTCTTCAAGATCGTGTTCTTCGTCGAGAGATAAACGGGGTAGTCGCGCGCTAGGCCGTAACGCAATGATGCGCGGGCGAAATCGCGGATGCTCTCGTCGATGTTGTACATCGCCATTGCCACACCGGGGCCCTCAAACTCATAGACATTCATCTCCACCGGCGCAGTGCCATCGGCGGGGGTGTAAGTCAACGTCAGGGTGCCGGCGCCGGGAATGACGGCGTCGGTGGCGCGGTATTGGTCGCCGAAGGCATGGCGGCCGATAACGATCGGCTTAGTCCAACCTGGCACCAGACGCGGAATGTTGGAGATGATGATCGGCTCGCGGAAGATCACGCCACCGAGGATGTTGCGGATGGTGCCGTTAGGCGACTTCCACATCTGCGACAGCCCAAATTCCTTCACCCGCGCCTCGTCGGGTGTGATGGTCGCGCACTTCACACCCACACCGTGCTCGGCGATCGCGTGGGCGGCATCAATGGTGATTTGGTCCTTGGTGGCCTCGCGGCTCTCGATGCCTAGGTCGTAATAGCGCAGGTCGATGTCGAGGTAAGGCAGGATCAAACGATCCTTGATGAACTGCCAGATGATGCGAGTCATCTCATCGCCGTCAAGCTCGACGACGGGGTTCTCAACCTTGATCTTCTCCATCACGGACACCTCTATTCGCCCCTGGCGGCAGTGCCGCCGTTCATTTATGGGCGCGCTCATACGCCGCCCGCGACCTACAGTCGATTTATCTTGATATCGAGATACTACCGAGCGACTAACCGTCACATATTCGCGACGTCGGCCTGCTTCGCGCGCACGGCCTCGGCCAGAAAGGCTTGG
>RFTO01000050.1 GCA_009923375.1 Actinomycetota bacterium
TTGGGCACTAAGGCGAGCGCTGATGATCTGACCGCGTTGCAGACCTCCTTGGAGTCTGCCTTGGGCACTAAGGCGAGCGCTGATGATCTGACCGCGTTGCAGACCTCCTTGGAGTCTGCCTTGGGCACTAAGGCCGGCGCTGATGCTCTGACCGCGTTGCAGACCTCCTTGGTCACCGATTTGGATACCAAGGCGAGCGCTGATGATCTGGCTGCGTTGCAGGTGTCGATGGCGACTGAGTTGGGTACGAAGGCCGGCTCTGATGCTCTGACTGCGTTGCAGGCGTCCTTGGAGGCTGAGTTGGGTACGAAGGCCAGCACCTTGGCCGTTGACGCACTGCAAACTGCACTTGACGGCAAGGTCAGCGACACGGTGTACATCGCGGACATGGCTAACTTGATGGCGCTTCTAGATGGAAAGGTCAGCTCCGCTGACTTCGCCACTTTGAGCGGATCAGTTACATCTGTGACCGGATTTGTGACCACAATCGATAGCGCGGTGACTGCTCTGACCACGCGCATAGCTGATACAGAGACGTCGATGACGAGCTTGACGACTTCGGTCTCGACACTCGCCACCGACGTTGACACGGCAAAGACTGCCGTGGCAACACTGACGACTGAGCTTGCAGGAAAGGCAAGCGCGTCGGATGTGGACACTCTGAAGACGCAGATGGCCGCCAAGGACAGCCAGATCAGTGCCTTGCAGGAAGCGGTCTGCGCACTGCAGCCAATCGGTCAGAAGAGCACCTTCTGCCCGTAAATAGTCAACACAAGAGTTCGGGCCCGCACCTCCTGACAGGGGCGGGCCCGAACTCAATTTAGGCAGGTGCAGGGCCTCAAGGGGCTATATGCGAGCTTGATCTCAAGCTCGCGCTACTCAACACTTGAAATACGTGATGTTGAGACTGTCTTAACAACTCCATCCTCGCGAGAGTAGAAAGTTGTGAAGCCGTCTGCGAGGTGTACAACGGTGGCCGATGCTCGCCGCATTTGACCATCCGCCTGGGTGTAAACCAGTGAAATGGCTCGTTGGGTCTCTTGAGCGTTCACGAGTCGGTCAAGAATCGAGCCTGTGAGGGGCACGGTGTTTGACGACTGTGCGTCACCGCTGCTTTGAACAACGGCAGAGGCTGTGAGGGCATGCGCTAATCGAGCAGCTCTAAGCTTCTTTGCATCTGATGCGCGCCACAGATTCGCGGACATACGCCGAAGTTGGCGCCGCCCGGAGACGTTTATTCCTTCCGCGTCCATAATCGGGGAGCAGCCGGCAGCTCTCAACTGAACCAACGCATCTTCGGTGTCCATATCGCACGCAAGTGCGGTGGCATTTATGCGCCGCAGCCCTAGGGGCGCGAGACGAGGATCACCCAGCAGACGAGAGATTTCGTCAGCATCCTGGCCCACAATGACGCAGCGTGCCCGCATTGCCTTTAAGTTGCCAAAGCGCCGCTGTTGATCTGCGAGGAGATACACCAATGCTTGCCCGACCGGTGTGCTTGAGTGAGACTCGAGAAAAGTAAGGAATTCATCTGTGTGCCCACCGGCGTATAGGCCACGATTTACGGATCCCTGCGTTATGCGAACAACCAATGCAGAATCCTCTGTCTCGATGTCTCCGTACTTCTGGAGCATCGCCAGAGTTCCTTCGCTTGGGCGACCAGGGACGATGACAGTGTTGTCGGGCTGAACCAGCAGCGTATTGATTGGTGCAGGAAGGGCGTCCTCAATCAAAGCAGAGGCTGACTCCCCTCCGTGGCCCAAAGTTCGTGCTGCTTGGCTGATAGCCCCTTGAACGCAGATGCCAATACTCTCGGCGACATTGACCCAATGGTGGAGCTGCGAAGATGTGCCGCTCGCAATTCGAGGCCGAAGTTCGTGTAGCCAGTCGTCAAGATCCACATTGGCAATTCCAACGCCGAGCGGCAGGGCACACCAAGCCTCAAACGCGGCGACGATCAGGACCTCAGCTGATTGAACATCGCGCAACATGTGGCGCGCAAGATCCAGAATTCCGGTGCTTTGCATGAGTGCGGCTGAACCGCAATTCTCAATCCACCCGCCGGCCAGGGCCACCCATTGTTCTCCGAGAGGCAGAGATAACCACTCCTCGGCCGCCGCTGTGATCGTGAGGCAATCCGGCTCATCTGGGTCGATGGCGATCATGTTGCACACGATTGCCACCGCGACGAGTGAGGCTGTGAATTCGACATCTCGCCGGATTGTCGTGGCCGCCCATGCCAGATTCTGGCGGAGGAGAGTACGAGTACGTGAGAGGCGGAGAGACTCACTGGAAATGTAGTCGAGAAGTGCGATCATCGACCGGACGCACACGTAACCGCGAGCGGCTGCGGTGGACTCCACATTTGCGATTTGCGTATGCGGCGTTTGCGATAGGGGAAGACGTGTCATCCGATCCTGGTGAAGTTCGGCAGCCGACCCATGCGAACCCCGTTGAGCAACTAGCCACACGTTGCCACGAAGGGGGAGTGCTACTTCGCGCGGCACCACCACCGTGTCGTCATCAATTGCTACTAACAGTCCACGGGCCAGTAGCAGTGCAACATCTCCGTTTGGTTTGTCCACATCAATAGGGCGCTGGGCTTGTGGATGCTGAAGTGCCGGACCAGCCCACACGAGATTTTGCAGCAACTCAGCGGCGCTTGGTGGCAGCGCTGCGCACACCTGCGTGACCGAGGCCGGGTCTCGTTCCCAGGTGAGAAGCTGAGGCTTTCGGTCAGCAAGACGTGGCGCGAGGCTGCACGGGTAAGGGCCGAATGCTTCGCGCAGGAATCGAGTGACGTGAAGGTCTTGAGGTGCGCCCCAGACCAGCCCTCGAAGGCGTAATTCATGTAACTCATCGGTGATATCACCTAGACGAGCGGCCGCAGCAGCCTGCTCCGGCGTGAAGGGATCCTCGATCGCCGAGAGCACTTCGGTCAACTCCAGCTGCCGTTGGCTGAGGTCATCGAGGGCTCGGGTGACAGACAAGGGATCGGCAGCCACGCTGGCAAGGGTCCGGATGTCGGTGACTCCGGCGGACACCAAATCTGGCCGCAAGCACAGCAGCTCCTCGATCTCGCTGGTCTTGCGAGCGCGAAGGTCGTCGGCGAGGCTCCGCGGCTTGTCCGCGCCGGTGGAAGGCATAAGAAGCGAGCCTACGCCCAATGAGCCGCAGCGTCACCTGATCCGTGTCCTGCTGAGCATGCGGATACGCCGACTGCTGCTGTCGTTCATCCTTGCAGCGGGTACCCTTTGAGGGGAGACAGCGGAGGGCCAACGTCCTTTCGCTCAGGTGCAGCCGTAGATGACTGCGTACAAAGTAGTAAGAGGTAGGGGCATGCCAACCGGCGTTGTTAAGTTCTTCGATGCTGAGAAGGGCTTCGGATTCGTCGCAAACGACGAAGGCGGCGAAGTCTTCATGCATATCTCGTCCCTGCCCGCCGGCACCACCACTGTGAAGCCCGGTACCCGAGTGGAATTTGGTGTCGCCGATGGCCGCCGCGGGTTGCAGACTCTGTCCGTCCGTATCCTCGATATTCCGCCGAGCGTCAGCAAAGCCGCACGCAAGCCTGCCGACGATATGGCGGCGATCATCGAAGATGTCATCAGACTGCTCGATCGTCTTGGCAACTCGCTTCGTCGCGGTCGTTACCCCGAGGACGCTGAAGCTGGCCGAATTGCCAAGGTTTTGCGCGGTGTCGCCGACGACCTCGACGCCTGATTAATCACCCGACCTTTTTGAGTTAAGGACACACAGATGGTGAGTCGTCGCGCTGCCAAGGCTGCGGGCAAGCTGGTGCCTGCGGCCCCAGTAATCAAAAAGGATTCTCTGCCGACGGAGAACACGGTGGACTCACCCAGCGCAGCAATTCTTTTGCGTGCGGTTGAGTATGCCGCTGCTGCGATTGAAGGTATGCCAAGCGAGGCGACTGGCGCGCGTGAAGCGACATACGTTGGGACGCACATCGAGGCTCGCCTCGAAGCAGACGGGCTAGCCGTTCACGAATTCGAGTGCACGAACCCTGCTTACCCAAACTGGCGCTGGACTGTTGTGCTCGCCCTTGCTGATCCTGACGCTGCGCCGACCGTGTGTGATGTTGTGCTGCTGCCAGGACCCGGTGCGTTAATCCCCTCTGCTTGGGTGCCTTGGCATGAACGCTTGCAGCCAGGTGATCTGCGCCCAGGCGATGTCGTGCCGACCAATCCCGATGATCCGCGTTTGGTGCCTGGTTACACAGGCGAAGGCGATATCGCTGGCACGGACGAGGACCAACTCCGGGAAGTGGTATGGGAGCTCGGCCTTGGTCGGGAGCGCGTGCTCTCGCCGACCGGGAGAGATGATGCGGCGGACCGTTGGCAGGAGGGCTCAACGGGCCCAGATGCTCCGGAGGCGAAGCAGGCGCCTTTGCCGTGCCTTTCCTGCGGATTCATGGTGCCGATTGGTGGCCAGCTAGGGCAGAACTTCGCGATTTGTGCCAACATCATCAGTCCTGCGGACGGCAAGGTGGTGTCGTTGAGCTTCGGCTGCGGCGCCCATTCGGAGATCACTGCGAGTAAGTCGGCAAGCCAGCCCGTGGGAACGATCGTCGACACGCTTGATTATGAAGACCTCGACATTATTCGGGAGTGACTGGTGGATCACCGAACACGCCGCGCTCTAACTGTGGGCGTGCTGTTGCTTGGAATCGCTGTTGCGATTGTTGCGAATGTGCTGCGGTAGATGCGTATCACCGCTGAAGCCTTCAGCTCAGCAATAACTGCTGTCGTAACAAATGATGCCCTTGTGAAACTTGGGTTTGCCGGCCGCATCAAGGGGCGGCAGACGCAGTCGATCCGAGTTGATATGAGGCCAGTTCTTGTGGGCGGCAGCCGCATGGTCCAGTCGGTCAGGACGATCGGCGGTGAGCACCGGACACAGATGGTGCCACTGGAGGAATCCGCGGGATTTGTCGTTGAACTACTGAACGAGGGCTACGCGAACATAACCGTCACCACGACCTCGGAACTGATTGAATATCGAGTTGCGAAGGGTGGTGATGTCTTCGTCAACCGCACGCAGCGGGAGAGCGACCCCGATCTAGCGCACGATCGCAGTAAGAAACGGATGCTCGATCCTGCTGATCCATTGCTCGTGGCGGTAGGCATCTCAACTGAAAGCGGTGAAATTAAGGCAAAGTGGCGCGATAAGTATCGACAGGTCGACGATTTTCTGAGGATATTCAGCACCACACTCACCAAGGCCGTGAAAGCCGGCCAGGTCGACACACCATCCGTGCAAGCGCCGCTGCAGGTAGTCGACCTCGGGTGCGGGCACGCCTACCTCACCTTTGGCGCGCAGGCATGGTTAGAGCGGGTGTGCGGCTGGCCATCCAGAATTGTCGGCGTCGACATAAAGACGGCCAGCATGGCTCGCAACCAGCAGTTGGCCGAACGGCTCGGCGTCACGAACATGACATTCATCGCCAGTGGAATTGCGGAGTATAAGTTCGACGGGGAGATCGACGTCGTGCTCGCACTACACGCCTGCGACACCGCAACCGATGATGCTCTTGCTTGGGCGATGCGCCATAAGGCGAAAGTGATTATGAGCGTTCCCTGCTGCCAGCACAACCTGCAGACGCAGATGGATGCTGAAAATATTCCTGCACCTCTGGGGCTCATCACACGACACGGGATTTTGCGTGAGCGATTCGCCGATTTACTCACCGACGCCGCTCGTGCGGCGATCCTTCGCCAGCACGGTTACCGAGTTGATGTCATTGAGTTCGTGTCAGGGGAGCACACGCCCCGAAACTTGATGATTCGGGCGGTTAAGACCGAGGCAAAAGTCGATGAATCCATCGACAATGATGTGGAACTTCTGCGCAGTGAGTGGAAGTTGTCGCCCGCGTTGTTCAGACAGTTAGTCGAGGAATAGGTCGCGAAGGTCGACGCCAAGGGCGTCGGCGATTAGCCACACGTTATCGAGGCGGACAGAGTGCACACCCTGCTCGATACGGTTAATCGTCTTGCGGTCAACCCCTGCAGCGTTGGCAAGCTGCTCCTGGGAGAGCGACAACTCATGGCGGTAATGGCGCACGTTGTCGCCAAAGATAAGCCGACGGCTCATCGTGAAGTCATCAATCTGGTTGTCTGACACCGGGGGCTCCTCCAAGGCGGTTGCACATCACTTTAGGTATCCCCCGACAGGCGCAGCGCTAAACCCCCAGATTGCGCTGCTTCGGTACCCATCCCCCGTGTTGGCGATTGTAGAACATTGCGTAAAGCAACACCCCAGTAGACAGTGTGGCTATACCAGATAATCCCGCAAACACTGCAGATATACCGAAGCCGTCCGCAAGCATGCCCAGCACAAAGGGTGCAAATGCAGCCCCGCCGCCGCCGACTACCGCGATGAGTGCTGATGCTTTGTCACGATCCGACGTGGTGGCTGCGAGAGCAGCGGAGGCGAGAATCGGGTAGCCAGGACCGGTGCCGATTCCCAAGGTGAACAGAGCGATGGCGATGAGCACGGGCGAGTGCACTATCACCAGCGATGCCGCAGCGGCAGCGGAGATTCCGGCCGCCCAAAGCCCGAGTGTCAAAGGAGCAGTCCTTATTGCAAGGGGAATCGCAGTCCAGCGACCAGCTGCGAAGCCGGCGATGAACGCTGCAGCGTAAGTGGCTGCTGCCGCGACTGTTAAGTGGCCGTTGACGCAAATCAGGTCGATTGCGTAAATGTTGGTTGAGAACTCCACCAACATGGCCGCAGTGAGCGCGAACAGCAAGAAGCGAAATTCCACACCATGTCCCGAAGTGGTTCGTGGCAGCGGCGCTGCAGGGTCGGTGGCTGCTGTATTGCTGCTTTCGGTCATCAACTCTTGGGCATGGGCATCAGAGGGGAACCGGCGGCGCGCCGCAAAGATGGTCAGCACAGCCGCTGTGCCCGTCATCAGGAGAATGTCGTGCCAGGTTGCTCCGGAGCTGAGAGCGGCAGTGGACACAAGCGGAGCGCAGATGCCGAGTGTCGCACCAACCGCGTTAAGCAAACTGAGAGCGCTACCGCTTGCGTGCCCATGGTGCTCGACGATGCTCGCGTTCACAGCGCTAACCGCAACGGTGATGCCCAGGCCGCATAGGTAAGCGCCGGCGAGCGTCACCCAAACAACATCGCCTGTAGCCATCACCGCACAGCCTGCGGCAAGTGCACAAAGCCCAAGTCGCCTGGTGTTATGCCTGCCGAACCGACGCACAACGATGGGTGAGAGCAGACCCGATGTAAGCCCGCCTAGAAGCACAAGGGATGAATGCAACCCCGCTTCGGCTCGACTGAGTTGGAGGTCGTCGCGGATGAGCAGGACAATCGGCCCCAAGCTGTACAGGAACCAACACATCACAGCCACTTGCGCCATGGCGGTGCGTGTGGCGGCATCCAGAAGTGAGGGCGGTGCTTGATCTGCAGGTTGGCTAGGGGTCAGCTGCCGCCGGCGAGGGCTGGAGCCCTCGGAATTAACTGCTCGCTCGGTCACGAGGCAATCTTGTCGGAGAGGGAATGCAATAGTTCAGGGGCGCGCGTACCAGCAGCCTGCATTAGATGGTGAGATAAGCAAGTGAATGACCAGCCGGTACGAGACATG
>RFTO01000006.1 GCA_009923375.1 Actinomycetota bacterium
AGTGTCAACGATCCAGCCCGTTCGCCATCGAAGTTGCTCAGCATCTTTCGACCAACTTGCAGGGTGGACGGACAAGGAATTCGAGAGCCTGCGGTCCAGCCGCTATCTAGGGCCGCACTCGTTGTCACCACTTTGAAGGTGGAGCCCGGCGGGAAGAGTCCTTGGGTTGGGCGGAACAGCAGCGGAGTGCCCTTCTTGGGGTCGAGCAGTGCTTGGTATTGCTTCGTCTCGACGCGACCGACCCAGATGTTCGGGTCGTATGTCGGATACGAAGCGAGGGCTAACACCCGACCGTTGGTGACATCGAGAACCACAATCGCGCCGGAGTCTGCGGGGTAACCGCGACTGCGCGAGATTTTTACCGAATTACTGAGCGCCTTCTCTGCAACCGCTTGCAGTGGTGCACTGATACTGGAGACCAATGTGTTACCGGCTTTGGCCTCCTGCGCAATCAGTGTGCCCACAACATGGCCGCGGTTGTCCACCACAAGTTGCTTGATGCCAGGGGCTCCTCGCAACTGCCTGTCGTACATGCTCTCCAGCCCGGAACGGCCAACCAAGTCGTTGCGGAGTAACCATCGTTGCTCACGGGGGAGTTTGGCTTGCTTCGATAGTTCCGCGTCGTTAACCGGCTGTAGGTAGCCCAGCATGTGCGCTGCATTCACGCCGAAGGGTCCGGGGTAATCACGCACTCCTTCCACCTGCGCAGCCAATCCGCGGAATTGATCGACGCGTTCAACAACAGCTAACGCAACTGACTGGTCGGCGTCCTTCACTAGCGGCACAGGCTGCACACTCGACCCGTTCCAACACACTGGCGGGCGGGGTGCCCCTGGAGTGCCGCAAGGTTTCATGCGCTGAGACAAGCTCCAGCCGGAAAGTCCGACAAGTGCGCCCAAGCGGTTGAGCACGGCCCGGCCGCGATCCTTCTGCCTATGCAGCGTGGTCGGATCCGCGGTGATCACCAAGCTCGAGCGGTTGGCAACCAACGGCACCCCGGATTGATCCACGATTTGCCCGCGAGGTGCATTGGTGATGATGTCGCGAGTTCGGTTGCTACTAGCAATCGACTCGTACTTCGCATGATCAACGGCTTGGAGCTGGTACATGCGACCTGCCAATGTCAGCATCAAGCTCAACACCAGTGCGGTGAACACGAACAGCCGCTGTGTTGAGCGTTGACCGAGGCGCGAGGACTCCATCAGCTCACCTGCTCCACGACAGATACGACGACATCTGCTCATTGCCCCGCGGCCGCAGGCAGAAATCAATTGCAGGAATCAAGATGGGTCCAAGTAACGCTGCAAGTAACGCGTCATGGAATAGCGCCCACGAAGTGGCGCTAAGTGTCATCCCGGTTGCGGCAACCGCACCCACGCTGATTCGCACCACGGTGAGAACACCGACGAAGGCGATCACTGCCAACCAGGTGCCGAAGACCCCGGAAGCATCAGCTCGCTTGCCGAACACCCACCCAGAGACAACAAGCCCCACCACAGCGCAGGTCAGCATCATCAGGCCGACTGGACCAGATGCGGGAGGTGCTGTGTCCATGATGAATCCCCCAGCCAGACCTAAGCCGATGGCGAATGCGGATGTGAAGTTACGGGCAGCGATCACGAATATGACTGCGGAGAGCGGGACATACGAACCCGGGACTCTCAACACCGGAATCACGGAGGTTTGTAGCCACACAGCTAGGACGATGAGAAGAAGCGCGAAGCACCATCTCATCCACACTCTCATCAGCGGCTCGCCCTGGGACTTGGTGTGGCACTCATTGATGCCTTACCGATGCTGCGACGTGGTGAAGCAGCGGGAGTTGGAGTAGCGAGAGGCGCCGGCGTCGTCGACGCTGCCGGTGGGGCTGTCACGGTGACGCGCACAGTGATTGTCGGGGTCGGCAGCGGCTTGGGAATCAGTCCATCCCGCGGATCCAGCTTCGGCACTGCGACCACTACGCCAACCACAGTGAGAGCGTTGACGTCGATATACGGCTTGATCGTGCCGATGGGTAACTCGCCGGCTGTTCCGCCGACCGTCACAATGCGGCCAACAGGCACTCCTGGAACAAACGGGATTCCATTCAAGGATCCACGCGTCACAACAGGGTCACCGACTTTGAGGTCGAGCATCGAGAACATGTCGAGGTGGATGTCCTCATCACGGCCACTGCCGGATGCGACACCGATGGCGCTCGTCCGCGCCACGCGGACACCAACGTGGGAATCGGGGTCGGTAAAAAGTCTGACGGTGGCGGTCGATGTGCCCACAGACGTTGTGGCTCCGACCAGACCTTTACCACTGAGCACGGTCATGCCCACCAGCAGCCCATCGCGGCGGCCAGCATCAATCTGCACAGTCGCGCCGGTGTCCTCAGATTGCGGCCAGGCAACAACATGGGCAGTGACAATTTTGTACTGACCCTTGCTCACCAAGCCGAGCATGGACTCCAACTCGCCCAACCGCTGATGATCATCTAATGACGTGACCAAGCGGCTGTGTAATGAGTCGTTGTCCTTGCGTAAGGCTGTGTTCTCATCTCGCAGTGTGGCGAGATCGCCGATTGCAGTTGCCAGGCTGTGAAAAGGCGATGCGATGCCATGACCCGCGACCTGCAGCGGACTCATCCAGGCGGAAGTGAATGCTCTCGCATTGCTGCCGATAAGACCGCTGCTTGTGGCCAGAAGAGTGATCGACGTGACCACTGCGAGCGCGAAGAACAGTCGGATGCGACGCGGGTCTCTCACCGGGTCACCTCACTTGACTGTCTGATCGGCAGGCTAGCGCGGAGATTCGGGCACGAGCACCTGCTGCAATTCATCAAAATTATCCACGCAGCGTCCAGCACCTTTAACCACGCAATCCAATGGGTCTTCAGCGATGACGACTTTCATGCCGGTTTCATGACGCAAGCGCTCATCCAAACCGCGCAGCATCGCTCCGCCGCCGGTGAGCATGATTCCACGATCCATGATGTCGCCCGACAACTCTGGCGGCGTGAGGTCGAGGCATTCCTTGACTGCATTGATGATCTTGGTCACCGGCTCGTCGATCGCGCGACGGATTTCCTCGCTGGTCAACAGGACAGTGCGAGGCAAACCGGTGATGAGGTCGCGCCCGCGAATCTCAATGTTCGGCTCATCGGGCAAAGGGAACGCTGAGCCAATCTTCATCTTTACGTCTTCCGCACTGCGCTCGCCGAGCAGCAGCGAGTATTCACGCTTCACATATTGGATAACCGCGTTGTCCAACTCGTCGCCGCCAGTGCGAATACTCGTCGTGGCGACGATTCCACCCAAGGAGATGACAGCAATTTCCGTGGTGCCGCCGCCGATGTCAACCACCATGTTGCCGGTCGGCTCGTGCACGGGCAGTCCCGCTCCGATGGCAGCAGCCATCGGCTCTTCAATGATGTAGACCTTGCGGGCGCCGGCTTCCTTGCCAGCATCCACGACAGCGCGACGCTCAACCCCGGTGATGCCGGATGGAACACAGATGACCAAACGCGGCTGCGAGAAGAAGCGCGACTTGTGAACCTTGCGAATGAAATACCGGAGCATGCGGGCCGTGGTGTCGAAGTCGGCGATGACGCCGTCCTTCAAGGGGCGCACAGCCCTGATCGTGCCGGGGGTGCGGCCGACCATCTGCTTGGCTTCCGAACCGACTGCGACGATGCCACCGGTCAACTCATTGATTGCCACCACCGACGGCTCATTCAGAACAATGCCCCGACCGCGCACGTAGACGAGAGTGTTCGCGGTGCCGAGGTCCATAGCCATGTCGCGGCCGATGAAAGAGGTGGAAGCCATGCAGTGTCCTTAACCATCGTGCTGAGATTCAAACCGGGAGGGCTGGTGTAGCCCGCCGCTAATGCTACTCGCGCGGGCTGTCACCTGCCGAGCCGTGGCGCGGGAGAAACCCGCGGCCTCGGCTTCTTACAGACCAGGGAAGAAGAGCTCGATCTCGCGGGCCGCAGACTCAGGCGAGTCCGAACCATGAGCGACGTTGAAATCCATCACCTGAGCGAAATCTCCACGGATGGTGCCGGGAGCGGCATTCACCGGGTTTGTGGCACCCATCATGGTGCGCCAGGCGGCAATGACTTCCTCGCCCTCGAGCACCGCGGCCAGCAACGGGCCGCTGGTGATGAAATCGACTAAGCCGGGGAAGAAGGGCTTACCTGCGTGCTCGCCGTAGTGGGTCTCTGCCGTTGCGCGGTCCAGCGTGCGAAGCTCCATTGCAGCGAATGTGAATCCGCGGCGCTCCAAGCGGGCCAGCACCTCGCCGACGAGGCCGCGGGTGACGCCATCGGGCTTAACCAAGACGAGGGTGCGCTGAACGCTCACGAGTTTCTCCTTTTGAGGGACTGCGCCGAGGCAGCCGTTTTGGGCGGGTGCGTGTTGCAGGACAACTGCGCGGTGTGGAGTTTACCGCCGGCCCGTCAGCACGATCAGCCCTGGTCGCTGCCTTCGTTCTTCGCCTGCAGCACCCGACCGAGGATCTTGATAGTGAAATACCAAAGCACGACGAAAATCGCAGCGAGATAGGGCATGAAGCCGCCGATGTAGAAACTGTAAGCAAGGGTGGCGATCTGCCCAATCCAGCTGAAGCAGCCGCCGCGACCCTGACCTAGGCCTCCGATAGCAACCACGTAAGTGAGAAGCACCATCCCAAAGCCGATCCAGATGTAGGCAGTCGAGAGGTGATGGGCAGTGCTGCCGCCGAATTGAGCGACCAATGCACCGAAGAAGACCACGAGCAACTCGAGAGTCAGCACCGCGGTGCCGAGGGCTCGCGCTGTCCTCACAGGAGGTCCTCCACCACTCCCAGCGCAGCGCGAGCTTGAGCGGCGGTGACGACAGAGCCGGTGGCAAGCAACGCCACTGTTCTGGTGGTGTCGTCTTGATGAATCGCGAGTGCCCTCATCCGTCCTATGCGGGTGGCCTCTTTGAAGTTCGGCTCGACGCTCACGGCGCTCGCGGGGAAGTACGACAGCACGACCTCTGCCAATTCCTCAGCTGGCATGGCACGTTGCGATGAGTTCTGGGTGACGATGACTTCATCGAGCACCCCCACCAACTGCGCGATAAGACCCGGCACATCTTTGTCGCCCAGCACGCTGACGACACCGATGATGTGATCGAGTGCGAATGCCTCAGCCAAACCCTCGCGCAAGGTTGCCGCACCCGCCGGATTGTGGGCTGCATCGACGATTACCAGCGGTTCCCGAGCGACAATCTCCATGCGACCAGGCGAAGTGACTGCAGCGAAGCCTTCACGTACGACATCGATGTCCAGGCCCCCGCGGTCACCATCGATTCCGCCGCCGAGGAATGCTTCAATGGCTGCGAGTGCCACGGCAGCATTTTGCGCCTGATGCGCGCCGTAAAGCGGCAGGAAGATTTCGTCATACACGCCGAACATTCCGCGGATGGTCAACAGTTGGCCGCCAACTGCGGTTCTGCGCTCAAGTAACTCGAACTCCATGCCTTCGCGCACGGGCACACCGTCTACCTCGGCGCAGCGACGCATGATTTCAAGTGCCGCCTCATCTGCCTGTGCAGATGACACTGCGACACTGCCTGAATCGATGATGCCGGCTTTGTTGGCACCGATCTCGCCAAGGGTGCGTCCGAGCACATCGACATGGTCGTAATCGATTGGCGTGATGACTGCGACCGCCGGCTCGATCACGTTAGTTGCGTCGTTGGTGCCACCAATGCCTACTTCGATCACCATCACATCAACTGGCGCATCGCAGAAGATGCCGTAAGCCAAGCCAGTCATGGCTTCGAAGAAGGTCATTCGCGGACCTTCTTCGCCGAGGCTTTTCTCATCCACCATCTCGATCAGGCCGATGAGTTCCTCATACGCCTCCACGAACCGACGTCGACTAACAGGCTCGCCGTTAAGCCGAATGCGCTCAGTTATGTGATGCAGATGCGGACTGGTGAACAACCCGGTGGTTAAGCCGAAAGCGCGCAGCAGAGTCTCGATCATCCGCGAGGTGGAGGTCTTGCCGTTGGTGCCGGTGACGTGGATGGAGGCGATAGAGCGCTGCGGCTCGCCGAGCAGGCTCATGAGGTGTTCCATTCGCCCCCGGCCCGGCCCGATCTTGCTCTCTGGCCAGCGGGAAAGCAGCAGTTGCTCAATGCGCTCGAATTCCGAGTCTTCAACCTTGTCCGACACGCGATGAAGCATAGGCAGGCTCTTAGACTTCCGCGCATGATGAGTCCTCAATCGCAACCGCGTCCGGCCACACTGCCGGAGAAGCCGAGTATCGACGGCATCGAATCGCGCTGGAATGCGGTGTGGGAGACCCAAGGCACGTACGCCTTCGACCGCACGGCCACACGCGAGCAGGTGTTCTCCATCGACACCCCTCCCCCGACCGCCTCGGGCTCACTTCATGTGGGGCATGTGTTCTCCTATACGCACACCGACACGGTGGCGCGCTACCAGCGCATGGCGGGCAAGGCCGTGTTCTACCCCATGGGCTGGGATGACAATGGCCTGCCGACCGAGCGGCGCGTGCAGAACTACTTCGGCGTCCGCTGTGATCCATCGCTGCCTTACGACCCTGACTTCACTCCCCCGGCCGAACCGGGCAAGGATCAGATCGCGATCTCACGGCAGAACTTTGTTGAACTTTGCGTGAAGCTGACGCACGAAGACGAGCAGGTGTTCGAGTCACTTTTCCGCACCTTGGGGTTGTCAGTCGATTGGTCGATGACCTACCAAACCATCGGCGACGACGCCCGCGCTGCATCGCAGCGTGCCTTCCTGCGCAATCTCTCGCGAGGGCAGGCGTACATGCGCGAAGCGCCAACGTTGTGGGATGTCACCTTCCGCACAGCCGTCGCCCAAGCTGAGCTTGAAGACCGCGAGCGCCCAGGCGCCTACCACCGAATCCCGTTCGCTAAGCCCGATGGAACACCGTTGCTTATTGAGACGACGCGACCAGAGCTCATTCCCGCATGTGTGGCGTTGGTTGCGCACCCGGATGACGAGCGTTACAAGCCATTGTTTGGCACCACAGTAAGCAGCCCCCTGTTCAGTGTGGAGGTGCCAGTTCTGGCCCACCATCTGGCCGACCCTGAGAAGGGCTCGGGCATCGCAATGATCTGCACATTCGGAGACACAACCGATGTCACATGGTGGCGGGAGTTGCAGTTGGAGACTCGTCCGATCATGGGCTTTGACGGACGCATCATCGACCAATCACCTGAGTGGATCACAGATGTCGCAGGGCAGGCGATTTACGCCTCGCTTGTGGGAGCCACCTCACACACGGCCCGAGAGCGCATCGTGGCCGCATTGGTGGAGAACGGGTTACTCGATGGTGAACCTCGTGCGATCACCCACAGCGTCAAGTTCTTCGAGAAGGGCGACAAACCGCTGGAGATCGTCACCACTCGACAGTGGTACATCACCAACGGCGGCCGTGATGCGGACCTGCGCGAAGAGTTACTTGCCCGTGGCAGCGAACTACAGTGGCACCCCGCGCACATGCGCGTCCGTTTTGAGCACTGGATCAACGGACTCGCTGGCGACTGGCTCGTCTCCCGTCAGCGCTTCTTTGGTGTGCCGATTCCTGTGTGGTATCCACTGGATGCCAACGGCGAGCCTGTGTGGGACCAACCGTTACTTCCGGCCGAGGCTGATCTGCCGGTCGATCCGGCAAGTGCCTGCCCGGCCGGTTACTCACCGGAACAACGCGGTGCAGCCGGCGGCTTCATGGGCGACCCGGATGTGATGGACACATGGGCGACGAGCTCACTGACTCCTCAGCTCGTTTCCGGCTGGGAGCGCGATGAAGATCTGTGGTCGCGGGTCTTCCCGATGGACCTACGCCCCCAAGGTCACGACATCATCCGAACCTGGCTGTTCTCCTCGGTGGTGCGCGCACATCTGGAAAACAACACCCTGCCGTGGAAGCACGCTGCCATCAGTGGCTGGATCCTGGATCCCGACCGTAAGAAGATGAGTAAGTCCAAGGGCAATGTGGTGACACCGCTGGGATTATTAGAGGAACACGGCTCAGATGCCGTGCGCTATTGGTCAGCATCAGCCCGCCCCGGCACCGACACTGCATTCGACACCGGCCAGATGAAAATCGGTCGCCGCTTGGCCACCAAGGTGCTCAACGCCAGCAAGTTTGCACTCGGTGTCTTCGGCGATGCACCAGTGATTACCGATGCGGCTTTGATCACAAATCCGCTTGACCGCTCCGTGATCGCGCAACTGTCCACTTTGATTACCGAAGCAACCGCTGCATTCGAGTCATTCGATTATGCGCGCAGCCTGGAGTTGAGTGAGCGCTTCTTCTGGGCGTTCTGTGATGACTACATCGAGTTGGCCAAGGAGCGCGCATACAACCGCTCAGGAGCCGTCAGCGATGCGGAGAGTGACTCGGCGCGGGCGACATTGGCATTAAGCCTGTCCGTGCTGCTGAGGTTATTCGCGCCGATCATGCCGTTTGTGACAGAGGAAGTCTGGTCGTGGTGGCGCGAGGGTTCGGTGCACCTCAGCCTCTGGCCGACTGTCGCTGAGCTGGGTGACGCAGCGGGTGACGCTGCGGTGTTCCCGATTGCTGCTGATGCGATTGCGCTGGTGCGAAAGGCAAAGAGCGAGAAGCAGGTGAGCATGGGTGCGGAGATTTCTGCCGCAACTGTCAGCGGCACAGATGCTCAGATTTCATTGCTGAAGGCCGTTGAGTTCGACCTGCGTAGTGCTGGTCGTATCGCGGAAATTTCATGGACGTCAAGCGTTGCACTGGGAGTCGAAGCAGTCATCGCACCCGTCGCTGAGTGATGCGCGCAGCGTCACGCGCTCAATTCTCGACGTTGCGTCAACGCGGTTAAGACCTCAGTATCGCGTCAGCGACGGCTCACGCACTTTTGGGGCGAGCGGCGGCCTTTGATTTTGCGGCCGCGACCTTACGTGGCACCAAGGTGGGCTCGCTGGCGCCGCTGACAGCGCTTGCATCGACGATCACGCGTGTGATGTCTTCCCGCCCTGGCACCTCGTACATCGCTCCCATGAGCACGCCCTCCATGATGGAGCGCAGTCCGCGAGCACCTGTGCCCCGCTGCATGGCGAGATCTGCGATCGCGTCGTAAGCACAGTCAGTGAACTGAAGCTCCACGCCGTCGAGGTCGAAGAGACGCTCGTACTGTCGGGCGAGAGCGTTGCGCGGCTGAGTGATCACCTGCACAAGGGCTTCACGGCTTAACTTCGCGACGCTGGTGACCACAGGCAGACGACCGATGAACTCCGGGATCATGCCGAACTTGACGAGATCCTCCGGCATCACCTGTGCAAGCAATGCGGACTCATCTTGGTCAGCCTTGCTCTGCAAAGTGGCAGTGAATCCCAAAGACGATGCACCGACTCGTGCCGAGATGACGTCCTCGATGCCGGCGAAGGCGCCACCCACGATGAACAACACATTGGTGGTGTCGATCTGAATGAATTCCTGGTGCGGGTGCTTGCGCCCACCTTGTGGAGGCACCGAGGCGGTTGTGCCTTCGATGATCTTCAGCAATGCTTGCTGAACTCCCTCGCCGGAGACGTCACGGGTGATGGATGGGTTCTCGCTCTTACGTGCGACCTTGTCGATTTCGTCGATATAAACGATTCCTTGCTGAGCTCTCTCCACATCGAAATCAGCAGCTTGAATCAACTTCAAGAGGATGTTCTCAACGTCTTCGCCGACATATCCGGCTTCGGTGAGAGCGGTGGCATCAGCGATGGCAAACGGCACATCCAGCATTCGCGCCAAGGTCTGGGCCAGCAGCGTTTTACCAGAACCAGTGGGGCCGAGGAGCAAGATATTGCTCTTGGCAAGTTCCACTTTGTCCTCGCCGACGCCGGCACTCGATCCGGCACGAACGCGCTTGTAATGGTTGTACACCGCGACGGAAAGCGTGCGCTTAGCAACATCTTGGCCAATGACGTATTGGTCGAGGAAATCGAAAATCTCAGATGGCTTAGGTAGGTCGCTCTGCTCTTGCTTGACCTGAGCTTGCTGCTCTTCGACGATGATTTCCGTGCACAAAGTGATGCATCCGTCGCAGATATAAACGCCAGGGCCAGCAATTAGTTTTTTGACAACCTTCTGCCCTTTGCCACAAAAAGAACATTTGAGTAAATCGGATCCGTCAGCAGCTCTAGCCATGAAGGGAAAGGTAATGCTGATTCGCCCGAATGTCGCCACCAGAATGCGCGAATGGCGGCATGATCGCCAAAGGCGAACGGCCGCCACTCGATATTACGCGCGAATTACATGCGTGCTGGTAAAACGTTGGAATTAAGCCGAGGCTTTACGCGAGGTGATGACGCCATCGATGATGCCGTAGGCGGCTGCATCTTCAGCGGTGAGAATCTTGTCCCGCTCGATGTCCTGGCGCACCTGGTCGGGTGTGCGGCCCGTGTGATGAGCGAGGATGCCTTCCATCTGCACACGCATGCGCAAGATCTCATTAGCCTCGATCTCAATATCCGATGCCTGACCACTGCTCTGGGTGTACGGCTGGTGAATCAGGACACGCGCATGTGGCAGTGCAAATCGCTTACCTGGCGCTCCGGCTGCAAGCAACACAGCTGCGGCGCTCGCGGCCTGACCCAAGCACACGGTCTGCACACTCGGCTTGACGAACTGCATGGTGTCGTAAATCGCCGTCATGGCCGTGTAGGAGCCGCCCGGTGAATTGATGTAAATCTGGATATCGCGGTCGGGGTCGATGGACTCCAAGCACAGCAACTGAGCCATGACGTCATCTGCAGAGGTGTCATCAATTTGCACGCCGAGGAAGATGATGCGCTCCTCGAACAACTTCGTGTAGGGGTTGTGCGTGCGGATTCCTTGTGGGGTGCGCTCGGAGAACTCCGGCACGAGGTAACGCATCTGCGGCAACAGGGTTCCCGCTGTGCGCATCTGGATGGTCGGGTCAATATTCATGATTATCCCTATCCCCTTACGCCATGCCGCCAGAGCCGGAGACGTCCCCAGCGCTGGTGACAACGTGGTCGACCATGCCGTAATCCTTCGCCTGGTCGGCTGTGAACCAACGGTCGCGATCGGAGTCGGTTGTGATCTGCTCGATGCTCTGGCCCGTGTGGTGAGCGATGAGTTGGGCCATCTGCGTCTTCGTGTACAGCATCTGCTCGGCCTGGATGCGGATGTCAGATGCGGTTCCGCCGATGCCACCGGAAGGTTGGTGCATCATGATGCGGGCATGCGGCAATGAATACCGCTTACCCGGCGCGCCAGCGCACAACAGGAACTGGCCCATCGATGCGGCAAGCCCCATCGCGACAGTCGCGACATCGTTCTTGATGAATTGCATGGTGTCGTAAATCGCCATACCTGCGGAGACAGAACCACCTGGGGAGTTCACGTAGAGGTAGATGTCTTTTTCCGGATCTTCCGCGGCGAGGAGCAGCATCTGGGCGCAGATGGCGTTGGCCATCGGGTCGGCAACCTCGTTGGCGAGGAAGATGATGCGCTCGCGAAGCAACCGCTGGTAGAGGAAATCATCAAAGGGGGCGCTAGCGGCTCCGCCGGCAGCGACGATCGGGGTAACTCCCGCGAGCGGGTGGCGACCTAGTTCACTCACTTGGTTTCTCCTGTCCACAAATGTGACGCTAATGACCTTAACGCCGCAACAGCTCTTGTTGTTCCCTATTACTCAGATGTGTCTTCATCATTTTGGTTCCCATCACGGCTGCTGATCACCTGGGAGAGATCCACCAACGCGCCCGCGGTATCGACCACAGCGGCCGACTCAAGCACCAGGGAGAGGGCCTTCGCGCGGCGCACCTCCGCGATGGCGCTCGGGACGGAGCCAGACTGCACGAGCTGGTCAGCGAATTCCTGAGGCTGCAACTGATAGCGCGAGGCCTCGTTGATAAGCCACTGGGTGAACTCAGCGTCTGAGACCTCCACAGCCTCAACATCGGCCACCTTGTCGAGGACTAGCTGGGCGATAAGCGAGCGACGCGCATTACGACTGACCTCGGCGCGGTGGTCCAGATCGCCTTCGCCGTGGCCGTCTGAGAAGTGTTCATCGACCGCGGACTCGACCAATGCATCTGGCACAGGGAAGTCAACTGCGTCAACCAGCGCTTCCAGCACCCGGTCGCGCGCTTGATACGCCTGCTCGACGGCGCGAACGCGGCTGACACGCTCGCGAAGGTCGTCGCGCAGCTGCTCAATGGTGTCGAACTCGCTTGCCAGTTGCGCGAAGTCGTCATCAGCTGCGGGCAGGTCACGCTCCCGAACCGCTGTCACCGTCGCTGTGACATCTAGATCCTTGCCCGACCACTCGCCACCATCGGCGGTGAAGGTGAACGTGCGCTCTTCACCAGCGCTGGCACCGCGAACGGCCTCATCGAAACCGGGCAGCAGTCCTTCGGTGCCAAGCTCGTATGACAAAGCATTGCCGGTGAGGTCTTCGACATCGGCCCCATCGTGGCTGCCACTGACATTGACGAGCAACACATCGCCATCTGCGGCGGGGCGCTCGACTGTGCGAAGTGCAGAGAAGCGGGCGCGGAGAGAATCAAGCTGGTCCTCGACCTGCGAACCAGCAACTAATGCTGGGTCGACTGTCACGGTCAACGACGAGTAAGCGGGGAGGTCGAACTCGGGGCGGATATCCACCTCGGCTGTGAACGACACTGTCTCCTGCTCTGTTAGCTCGGTGACCTCCACTGCGGGTTGTCCCAGCGGCACGATTGATAGTTCGCGCAGGGCAGCGTCATAAGCGCGCGGCACGGCGTCCTCAAGCGCTTCGTTTACCACTGCCATCCGGCCGACCCGCTGATCGATGATTCGCTTGGGCACCATCCCCTTGCGGAAACCTGGCACGGAGATACCGGCTGAGATGCGCTGGTACGCGCCCTCAAGCGATGGTGCGAGGTCGGCGGCTTCGAGGTCCACCGTCAACTTGACGCGCGTCGACGAGATCGTTTCGAGGGCAGTCTTCACAACTCATCCTTATGTCGAGGCCGATGTGGAACGGTGGCTCACCGGCGTAAACCGGAGTCGGGGCGGGGAGATTCGAACTCCCGGTCTCCTGCTCCCAAAGCAGGCGCGCTAGCCACTACGCTACGCCCCGAATGATGCAAGAGGTGAGTCTAGAGTGTGCACTGCATCGTCAACGCCACGCGGGCGTAGTTCAATGGTAGAACCCCAGCCTTCCAAGCTGGTCGTGCGAGTTCGATTCTCGTCGCCCGCTCAAATGCAGATGACCTCCGGGTGTTCCCGGGGGTCATCAGCGTTTGTTGGTGGAAAGGACGCCGAGAATCGGGAGGAGGACGTGCTCATGCGCGTCCGACGGCTCTCGTCGCCCGCTCAAATGCAGATGACCTCCGGGTGTTCAGCGACGGCTCTCGTCGCCCGAGGTGCAGGCGCGCTAAGTCAGGTGATGAGCGGTGAGTCCGTGTGAATCCCTCAGCAGGATGGTGCGGTTCTGTCGCCTTGTCTAGCGCTAGTGCGTGACGGGACCGACGAACCAGATGCGCTCGGTAATCCCGAGCGACATCGGTTTCGTACTTCTCGGCGAGTGCTCCGAGTCCGTCTGAGATGTGACGAAATGCGACGGCCTCTGCTCCTGCCATGTGCAACAACACTGGTACCGAGGTTTGTATCTCGTTCAGGGCGCTATCGGGAATCGAACCGTCCGCCGACACCACGTCATAGGCCACAAGCCCGATTTTTGCCGTGCGCTGGAGCAAGCCAGTCAATGCTTCGACATCCCGCAGGACCTGGTTGCTGTTGAACCGCAGCACTGGATCTGGGGTTGCACATGCGATACCCAGAAGAACCTGCGCCACCGAACCGAGGTCGTGTAACTGGTTGAGGAGCTCGTGCATCTCCCGGGAGTAATCCGCGTAGTGCCGCCCGGCGCGAATGTGGGTGCGTCGTTGACGATGAGGTGTTCGACGAGCCTGCAAATCCACCACGGAGTGCAATGCCAGAGCCTGGCATTTATCGATCAAAATCAAGATTTGCTCGGTGACCCGCTCATTTGTGCAGGCTGGGGACACACCGAATCGCACATAACCTGGCATCCCTGGATCTTCCGAGATGGTGAGGGATGCCGAGGCGAACGCCAAGAGCTCGTCAAGCCAGGCTCGATCCCCAGCTGTGCGCATGTGGACGTCCACCTGAGCTGAAGTGGCGGTGTCAGCACGGCCAGCCAGCTTTGTCTCGGGCGCACGCTGCTCTTGGTCCAGCTTCGCCGCGGGCATTGGCACGCCAGCATCTGCAACCGCATGGGCAACTGCAGGCTCGGCTGAGGATCCGGCGTGATTTGGCGAGGACAACACGGGCCGAACAAGTAAATCCTCGTCTCGGCGGCGATAGACCTTCGCAGGTCTGCCGACGCCACCAGATTTCCGCTCGCCGACAATCACCATCTGCGGCTCCATGATGCGACGGAAGGCATCACGGGAGAATGCATTCGAGCCCATGACTGCATCGTGTGCTTGCTTGAGGTCAGCTAGGGTGAAGAGATTAGGCAAAAGCCCCACTGGGTCAGGTGCAGCGGCAAATCGGGCACGCAAGGTATCGACTGCGAGCTTAAGAGACTCCGCCTGACCTGATGGCAGCGTCACAGGTTGCCCATCAACTTCAACATCGGTGAAGTCCGGCTCAATCACACCGAAGACACATGAGCTCCTGGTTAATGCGGCATCGGCATCCGAAAGGGCTAGGGCTGCGAAATATCCGAAGGCAAAAGCACGAACCCCCGACACAGCGTCAACTTCAAACGCCGCAAGCTGATCCACGTGAACATTTAAAAGTCCGAGTGCGTCATCAATGCTTCGATGAGCGGCCACTGGCGCGGCTTCATGTTCGAGCATCCAGGCGCTCGGCAGCGCCCATCCCGTGGAGTCCTCACCAGGCTCGCGTGTCAGCAGCACGCCAAACTCGTAGGCAGGCTCACCGTCGGGGTTAAATGAAGCCGTCAACTTGCGCGGACGCAAGGCAAAGACAGCAACATCGGCGCGAATGTGCACAAGCGCGGCGCCGTTGTCGCCAGCAGAAGCCGAGACAGCCGTGGGGATATGGGCAGCCTGCGTTGAGTCGGCTGACAGAGGCACGGCGTTGGTCACGGACGCCATTTTACGCACAGACGCAGAAAACCCTAGAGAGGCACTGCTTGGCGGCGCTGACAGCGCGTGCAGCGGAAGGCTGAGCGGTTTTCAAATTTCTCGCGGATGATCGCCCCGCCGCAACGCGGACACGGCTCGCCCTCGCGCCCGTAGGCGTTCAGGCTGCGCGAGAAGTAACCACCACTGCCGTTCACGTTCACATACATCGAATCAAACGATGTGCCACCGGCAGCGAGCGCCTCACCCATCACCTGCTTAGCGGCATCCAACAGTTCCTGGAGCTTGGCCAGACTGACATTTGATGCGGGCCTTGCCCAGTCAAGTTTGGCCCGCCAAAGCGCCTCGTCGGCGTAAATGTTTCCGATTCCGCTGACAACTTGCTGGTTGAGCAACACCGACTTCACCGCGCTGTTGCTTCGCCGCATGCGGGCCGCGACTGCGACGACATCGAAAACTGGTTCGAAAGGGTCGGCGGCGATATGCGCCATGGATTGAGGCACAAGTCGTCCAGCTGATTCAATGAGCGCATCAACGTGCATTCCGCCGAACATCCGCTGATCCGAGAACACCATGTGCGGAGCGGGTTTCAGACTCAGAATCACTCGAGCGTGCACAGGCAGGTTCTGTAGAGACCTCTGTGCTAACACCTGTCCGCTCATACCGAGATGCACGACCAGAGCCGTATTTGGATCGTCGAGCAACGCCCAGATGAACTTGCCGCGACGTTCAAAACTCACAACGCGCTGGGCTGCCAAGGCAGCACTGAACCCCTGCGGTCCATCAAGGTGGCGGCGCACCGAACGAAGAGCACGGATGTCGATATCCGTGATGCGTGCGCCAGCGAAGTGGCGCTGCATACCGGCGCGAACAACTTCCACCTCAGGCAATTCAGGCATCGGCAGAACTTTCAGGCATTGCCTGCGTCGACGGCTGTGCCTGCGTCTGCGTCGACGGCTGTGCCTGCGACGAGGGAGCTGTATGCCTGGGCAGCAGCTGAACGTTCAGCGTGACGTTTGCTTGTGCCCACCCCGTGACCGAGAACTTCGTCTTCGATGACAACCCTCGCAGTGAAGGTGCGCGAGTGGTCGGGTCCTTCGACATCTACTTCATAGCGCGGCGGTGAGAGCTTGCGTGCTGCCACGAGTTCCTGCAGTGAGGTCTTCCAATCGAGTCCAGCACCAAGTTCCACGGCATCACGGATCTGTGTCGCCATGACCCGCAAAACGAATTCGCGAGCGGCGTGCATTCCATGGGTGAGGTAGACCGCCCCCATCAGGGACTCCATCACATCCGCCAGGATGGAGGTCTTTTCCTGCCCACCTTGGGTTAACTCACCTTTGCCGAGTCGGATGCTCGGGCCAAGGTTGAGAGTGCGGGCAGCATCTGCGAGCGCATGCGCATTGATGATGGCGGCGCGAAGCGGAGTTAACTGCGCTTCGCTGGCCTCGGGATGCTCGAGGAACATGAACTCTGCTACGACGCATCCAAGAGCAGCATCGCCGAGGAACTCAAGTCGCTCGTAAGTGGTGGCGCCATTGTTCTCAACGGAGAAAGAACGGTGAGTTAAAGCCGCTTCAAGAAGTTCAAGGGGAACCTGCACGCCAATACGAACGCGCAGCGCTTCTAGGGATTCGTGTTGGCTCACTCACGCCATCCCTTCGTTGATACTGGCAGGCAGCGTGTGAGAGGGGCTGTGGGTAGCCCCGGCGAATCAGACGTCGAGCACCTGACGCTTGGCGTAGGTGCCGCACGTCGGGCAAGCGATGTGTGAAGGCTTTGGGGTCCGGCACTGACCGCACGGGGTAAGCGACGGCACAGACGCCTTCCACGCCGAACGGCGGTGGCGAGTGTTGCTGCGCGATGTCTTTCGCTTTGGAACCGGCACGTCAATCTTCCTTCAGGTCAGGCACGTCTTGCTGGTCCGATGGGACCGAGGACAAGAGTGTAGCCAACCCCTGCCAGCGCTCATCGAGCACCTCGTGGGTGTGGGTTGGGTCGGTCTGCAAGCTGATCCCGCAGTCAGGGCACAGCCCGAGGCAATCCGGCTCACATAGGGGCGCCAAAGGAAGCTCGAGAACGATCGCGTCGCGCAGGGGGCCCTCAAGGTCGACGTGATCCTCCTGCACCCACTGGATGTCCTCCCCCTCGTCGTCGTCCTCATCACTGCGCGGGATATCGCGCCCGCGGGAGTCGGTCGGCGGAAAGGCGAACAAGACCATCAGGTCGAAGGTGTCGTCGTAATCGATGGTCTCCAGGCAACGACTGCATTCGCCGAGTAGCTGCACGACGGCCGAGCCAGTTACCAAGATGCCCTCGCCTACCGCTTGCAAGACCAGGTCGAGGTCGATCTCGGAGCCTTCGGGTACGCCAATAATCGGGGTGCCGATATCGCTGGGCGCGGGCACCGTCGCTTGGAGCACTTTGCTGTGCCCAGCACGGCGGCCCGGCTCGCGCACATCGATGCGCAGCGAGGGTGTTTCGTGTTTCATGACGGCCTCATTCAGGATTCTGAGCTGGCTTCGCGAGCCTCAACCAGTTCGCCCGGACGATCCTGGGCTAAATCTTCGTAAGTCGTGCGCCCGGCAATGCGCTCCCGCCCGGCGGCAATCTCGGCAGTCATGCGTCCGAGCATCACTTCGAAATTGGCTAATTGCCGATCGACATAAGCATCGGCCTCGGCTTGCTCTCGCGCAGCTTCAGCATCAGCAGCGGCCTTCAACTCTTCTGCCGCTGCCATCGCCGCGGCATAGACGGCCTGCTCGGTCAGCAGCGCCGCTTGCTTGGCCTTGGCCAGTTCGACGAGCTCGCGGGCATGCTCGGTGGCGCGGGTGACGATGGCTTCCTTCTCCGCGACGGTTTCCTGGGCACGAAGCATGTCGCCGGGTACGGCGGCCAAGGCTGCGTCGATGATCTCCAGGATGCTCGAGCGGTTGACCATGCACGATGCCGAGAGCGGCACTGCGCGCGCTCCCGCGATCTCATCGCGTAGTTGCTCTAGTCGCGTTATCAGTTCCATGTCATGCCTCCTTGCTCGCCGAATAGCGGGCTTGTAACGCCAACCTCACCACATCTGGCACCAGCGCGCTGACGTCGCCACCGTACTGCGCAACTTCTTTCACCATGCTGGAGGAGAGGTAGGAGTACTGCGGGTTCGTGGAGACGAACGCGGTCTCCACACCGGCGAGGTCGTAATTGAGCTGCGCCATCTGCAATTCATAATCGAAATCGGACATGGCGCGCAGTCCCTTAATCACATGCCGAACCTCGTGCCCGCGGCACCAATCCACGAGTAAACCGCTGAACGTGTCCACCGTGACATTCGGCAGATGTGTCGTGCAGGAGCGGATGAAATCGAGGCGCTCATCCAATGTGAACAGGGATTGCTTGGTCTGGTTGACCATGACTGCGATCGTCACATGATCTGCCATCTTTGAGGCGCGTGCGAACACATCGAGGTGACCATTGGTCACCGGATCGAACGACCCTGGACACACTGCTGTTCGCACTGTCGCCTCCTGCTGATTAGTGGACTTGACCGTACCAAACGCCATGGCGCACCTGGGTGTCTCCATAGGCGCGTACCTGATGCTCCTTGAATCCGGCCGGCCACAGGCAGGCCTGCTGGTCTTTGCGGGGCTTCGCGCATTCATAGAGCACATCGCATTCGTCCGCGAGTAAGTCAGCCTGCGCCATGCTCGCCACAAGCGACATCACCGTGTCCGGTGAGACTGTGTAAGGCGGGTCGAGGAACACGATGTCATACGGCGCATGGGCTGCGGCCGGACCGCTAACCCACACCTTCACATCCATCGCACTTACATGCGCTGGCAGATGTGCGGTCTCGATATTCGAGGCGATTACCGCCGCAGCGGCGCGATCGTTCTCCACCAATACCACCGGCGCTGCACCACGCGATGCGGCTTCCAATCCCAACGCCCCGGAGCCGGCGTAGAGGTCGGCGACGCTCACTCCATCCAAGCCGTCGTAGCGATGTTCAAGAATGTTGAAGAGTGATTCACGCACCCGATCTGCAGTTGGCCGCGTTCCGGTATCCGGCACTTTGAGGCGTCTTCCTTTAGCGGTGCCAGCGATGATTCGCGTCATAAGCGAATTGTCGTCTCAGCTGGCAGCTGGTCGCATGCGGACGTGCGGGTCACGATTTCTCCAGGTAATCAGCGCGATCGGCGATCGCATCAGCCAAGGCTGCCGCCAAAAGCGGGTGATCAGACAACTCCGGATCGCTGTCGATCACCGTCGCGGCGGCAGCGCGAGCCGCGGTGACGATGTCAATGTCGTCAATTACTTCGAGTAAGCGCAGGGTGCTGTGGCGCCCGGACTGGGTGGCACCGAGTACATCCCCTTCGCGACGAGAACGCAAGTCGTACTCGGATAGAACGAATCC
>RFTO01000051.1 GCA_009923375.1 Actinomycetota bacterium
GGCACGCTTGTCGATCGCCTTGTTCACAAAGCGCTCACCCTGTGGCAACGCTTCATTGAACAGCGCGCGGCCAAGCGTGGTCTTGATGGTCACGGGCATACCCGGTTGCCATCCAGCAGGCGCTTGCCAATCTGCTGGCGGAACAGTGCCTGCCTCGAGACGAAGCGTGATTGGTGCTTGCAATGACAATGCAGTGTCTGCGTTCTGTGCGACAGCATCCTTGGCAGACACATCGCCCGACTGCTTGTGCTTCAACACACCACGGTCGAACGCTGCAATTGCTTCAGCAACGCTGGAGAATGCGCGGCCTTCACCTGGCTTGCCGGTCACCTCTTGGGTCAGGAAGTAGATGCCGAGCACCATGTCCTGTGTCGGCGACGTAATCGGTCGGCCGTCAGCAGGTGAAAGGATGTTGTTGCTCGAGAGCATCAACACACGAGCTTCAGCCTGTGCTTCAGCCGACAAAGGCACGTGAACGGCCATCTGGTCACCATCGAAGTCGGCGTTGAATGCCGTGCAGACGAGCGGGTGAATCTGGATGGCTTTACCTTCAACCAGTTGTGGTTCAAAAGCTTGGATGCCGAGACGGTGGAGCGTTGGTGCGCGGTTCAGTAAGACCGGGTGCTCAGTGATGACCTCTTCGAGGACATCCCACACGACCGGGTTTGCGCGCTCAACCATGCGCTTGGCGCTCTTGACGTTCTGTGCGTGGTTGAGGTCAACGAGACGCTTCATGACGAACGGCTTGAAGAGTTCCAGCGCCATCTGCTTGGGCAGACCACATTGGTGCAACTTCAGCTGCGGACCGACGACGATGACCGAACGGCCGGAGTAGTCGACGCGCTTACCTAGAAGGTTCTGACGGAATCGTCCCTGCTTGCCCTTCAGCATGTCAGACAACGACTTGAGCGGACGGTTACCAGGACCGGTCACCGGGCGACCGCGACGGCCGTTGTCGAACAAGGCGTCCACTGCTTCTTGCAGCATGCGCTTCTCGTTCTCAACGATGATCTCCGGCGCACCAAGGTCGAGCAGTCGCTTAAGGCGGCTGTTGCGGTTGATGACGCGGCGGTAGAGGTCATTGAGGTCGCTGGTGGCGAAACGTCCACCATCAAGCTGCACCATCGGGCGCAGATCCGGCGGAATCACAGGTACGACATCGAGCACCATGCCCACCGGCGAGATGCCGGTGTTCAGGAATGCCATAACGACCTTGAGTCGCTTCAGTGATCGAGTCTTCTTTTGACCCTTGGCAGTGACTGACTGCTCACGCAGGAATGCAGCTTCTGCTTCAAGGTCGAAGGTCTCCAAACGACGCTTGATTGCCTCGGCACCCTTGAGTCCCTTGAAGTAAGCGCCGTACTTCATCCGCATCTCGCGGAACAGCTGCTCATCACCTTCGAGGTCGCCGACCTTAAGCCCACGGAATCGGTCGAATACTCGCTGAAGGCGATCGGCTTGAATCTCTTCGCGCTTGCGGATGGTGATCATCTCGCGCTCGCCAGCCTCGCGGACGCGACGGCGAACATCAGCCTTTGCACCCTCGGCTTCCAGCTCTGCGAGGTCCTGCTCCATCTTCTCGCGACGCTTGGCCAACTCGGCCTCAAGACGGTCAGTGATGACCTTCTTGTCCTTGGCCAGCTTGGCTTCCATAATCGGCAAGTTCTCGTGGCGGGCGTCCACGTCAACCTCGGTCACCATGTAGGCGGCGAAGTAGATGACCTTCTCGAGGTCCTTGGGAGCGAGGTCGAGTAAGTAACCCAAACGGCTCGGCACACCCTTGAAGAACCAGATGTGGGTGACCGGGGCCGCCAACTCGATGTGGCCCATGCGCTCACGACGAACGCTGGCGCGAGTGACCTCAACACCGCAGCGCTCGCAGACAATGCCCTTGAAGCGCACGCGCTTGTACTTGCCGCAGTAGCACTCCCAATCGCGAGTCGGCCCGAAGATCTTCTCGCAGAACAAGCCATCCTTCTCCGGCTTGAGCGTGCGGTAGTTGATCGTCTCGGGCTTCTTCACCTCACCCTTGGACCAGCCGCGGATGTCATCGGCCGTGGCAAGGCCGATCACCAGTTCATCCATCAAATTCACATCAAGCACGAGGGTTTCCTTCGTCTAGTTCCGAGCAGTGACGATTCGAGGTGGTTTAGATCTCGTCCACTGAGCTGGGCTCGCGGCGGGATAGATCGATACCGAGTTCCTCGGCGGTACGAAGGCCGTCTTCGACAGCCTCGTGCATTTCCACTGGGACACCGTCGCGCTGTGGCACGACGTTGAGTCCGAGAGCGCGCATTTCCTTCAAGAGAACCTTGAACGATTCAGGAATGCCCGGCTCGGGGATGTTCTGACCCTTGACGATCGCCTCGTACACCTTCACACGGCCAAGGACATCGTCACTCTTGATGGTGAGCAACTCCTGCAAGGCGTAAGCCGCGCCGTATGCCTGCAGGGCCCACACCTCCATCTCACCGAATCGCTGGCCACCGAACTGAGCCTTACCACCCAGCGGCTGCTGCGTGATCATGCTGTACGGACCAGTGGAACGTGCGTGGATCTTGTCGTCGACCAAGTGCAGCAGCTTCAAGACGTACTTGTAGCCAACTGCCACCGGCTCTGGGAACTGCTCACCGGTACGGCCGTCAAACAAGATGGCTTTACCTGTGGGTCCGACCGGGTTCGACTCTGCATCAGCGCTAAGCGGACGGGTACTCGCAAGAAGGCCTGAGATTTCCTCTTCGCGGGCACCATCGAACACCGGCGTTGCCAGCTTGGTTCCAGCGGCAACGGACTTGCTCGCCAAGTGCTGCGCCCACTCCGGGTCACCCTGAACTTCCCAACCCGAGTGCGCGATCCAGCCGAGGTGAGTCTCCAGAACCTGGCCGATGTTCATACGACCAGGAACGCCGAGCGGGTTCAACACGATGTCAACGGGCGTGCCATCCTCAAGGAACGGCATGTCCTCCGGCGGCAAGATGATGGAGATAACACCCTTGTTGCCGTGGCGACCAGCAAGCTTGTCACCGACAGTGATCTTGCGCTTTTGTGCGATGTAGACGTGAACCTCGTAGTTAACATCGGCACCGAGCTCGTCGCCGTTGTCCACCGCGAAGTAATCAACGTTGATGACCTTGCCGGACTCACCGTGAGGCACCTTCAGCGAAGTGTCACGGACATCGCGACCCTTTTCACCGAAGATGGCGCGAAGTAAGCGCTCTTCTGGTGTCAACTCGGTCTCACCCTTAGGCGTGACCTTGCCAACAAGGATGTCGCCAGGCACAACATCGGCACCGATGCGAATGATTCCGCGCTCATCAAGATCTGCGAGGATCTCATCGGAAACGTTTGGAATATCGCGAGTGATTTCCTCCGGCCCAAGCTTGGTGTTACGTGCCTGAATTTCGTAACGCTCGATGTGAATCGATGTCAACACATCGTCCTGCACCAAACGCTGGTTGAGGATGATGGCATCCTCGAAGTTGTGACCCTGCCACGGCATGAACGCCACCAGCAGGTTACGGCCGAGCGCGAGCTCGCCGCCCTGGGTGGACGGGCCGTCGGCGATGATCTGACCGGCTTCGACGCGGTCACCAATCTTGACAAGCGGCTTCTGGTTGAAGCAGGTGCCTTGGTTGGTGCGACGGAACTTCTCCATCGGGTACTCATCGGTGCCAGACTCGTCGCTGGTGACAGTGATCATGTACGACGACACATTCGACACGACTCCACCGTTGGTTGCAACGACGACATCGCCGGCATCCTTGGCGGCGCGGTGCTCCATGCCGGTGCCGACATAAGGCGACTCCGGAGTAACCAACGGCACTGCCTGACGCTGCATGTTGGAACCCATGAGCGCGCGGTTGGCATCGTCGTGCTCGAGGAACGGGATCATGGCCGTGGCCACAGACACCATCTGTCGCGGCGAGACGTCCATGTAGTCGACGTCGGCCGGCGTGATGTAGTCGACGTCTCCTCCGCGGCGGCGCACAAGGACACGGTCTTCTGCGAAGTGCCCATCGGCCTTCAATGGCGAGTTAGCCTGCGCGATGACGTGAAGATCCTCTTCACCAGCGGTGAGGTAATCAATCTTGTCTGTGACGCGACCCTTGACGACCTTGCAGTACGGAGTCTCGACGAAGCCGAACTCGTTAACGCGGGCGTACGAGGAGAGCGAGCCGATCAGACCGATGTTCGGGCCTTCAGGCGTCTCAATCGGGCACATGCGGCCGTAGTGCGACGGGTGAACGTCGCGGACCTCGAAGCCAGCCCTTTCACGGGAGAGTCCGCCCGGCCCAAGGGCCGAGAGGCGACGCTTGTGGGTCAGACCCGACAGCGGATTGGTCTGGTCCATGAACTGGGAGAGCTGCGAGGTGCCGAAGAACTCCTTCATCATCGCCATGACTGGCTTGATGTTGATCAGTGTCTGCGGGGTGATCGCCTCAACCTCTTGCGTGGTCATGCGCTCCTTGACCACACGCTCCATCCGCGACAGACCGACGCGAAGCTGATTTTGGATCAGCTCGCCGACGGTGCGCAAACGGCGGTTGCCGAAGTGGTCGATGTCATCGATGACGACGCGAACCTTGCCAACTTCCTTCACCAGAGAGTCGAACTCGGTCTCGTTGTTGTGCAAGCGAACGAGGTAAGTGATCGTGGTGAGGATGTCCTCAAGGTCCAGCGTGCTCTTGGTGAGGTCGGAGACCAAGCCGAGTTTGCTGTTCACCTTGTGGCGGCCGACCTTGGCGAGGTCGTAGCGCTTGCGGTTGAAATAGAAGTTGTCGAGCAGGTTGCGCGCCGCCTCCAGTGTGGGGGGTTCGCCAGGGCGCAGCTTGCGGTAGATATCCAGCATTGCCTCGTCCTGCGACTTCGTGGTGTCTTTCTCCATCGAGGTCAGGAACGACTCGTAGTTCTGGAAGTGCGAGCGCATCTGCTCGGTGGTCATACCCAAGGCGCGCAGCAGAACCGAGACCGGCTGCTTGCGCTTACGGTCGATGCGGACTGCGACGAAGTCCTTCTTGTCGATCTCGAACTCCAGCCATGCACCACGGCTCGGGATGATCTTCGAGGTAAAGATGTCCTTGTCGGTGGTGCGGTCAGTGTCCTTCTCGAAGTACACGCCAGGTGAACGAACGAGCTGCGACACAACGACGCGCTCGGTACCGTTGATGATGAACGTGCCCTTCTTCGTCATCAACTGGAAGTCACCCATGTAAACCGTCTGGGACTTGATCTCACCGGTCTCGTGGTTCATGAACTCGGCGGTGACGTACAACTGCGCGGAATAAGTGCGACCCTGGGCGCGGCACTCTGCCTCGGTGTAGCGAGGAAGGTCCAAACGCGGGTTGGTGAAGGTCAACGACATCGTCCCCGAGTAGTCCTCGATGGGGCTGATCTCGTCGAATACATCGTTCAGGCCAGAGGACCTCGGGATGTTCTTGGCACCGGACTCGATTGCCGCGGCCAGGCGCTTCTGCCATGCCTCATTACCTAGCAGCCAGTCAAACGACTCTCGCTGCAGCGCCAACAGGTCTGGCACCTCGAGAGGCTCACGAATTTTCGCGAATGACACGCGAGCAGGGGTGGTATCTGACTTCTTACGAGCGGCAGCCACGAATAGTCCTTCCGACAGACAGTGTCTGATTGCTACCTCACTGGCAGCCACCATCACGCGCCTGCACGAAACCTGCGGCTACATGGTCAACCCGCGTGGGGCCAACCTCAGCGCGCGAGGGCGTGAGCGGAAGTGAGAAAGGTCGCAGTCAGAGGGCAGGGCAAAGCAGCAGCCTAGCCTTTGGGCCAGCCGCTGTCCACATCGGGGGTCAGCGTCAAAGCCTTCGTGATTTGCCCGGCGCACCCCGGCGACAGCCGCTTCGGGGTCCTACCTGTTGGCAAATCTCCTCGCTTTGCGCGCCAGCGTTCCCGGTGCTGCGTGAGATCGCCCGAGTCGCCGCCTGCCCTCATATGCGAAGGGCGACTCAGTGCTGGGTGTTGCTGGGTGTTGCCTGCACTTACGAGGTGAATCGTGAAGGCAGATGCCGCCTAAGTCAAGTTGATTTCCCATACCCGCGGCCACCAACCTGCTGCAAATGTCCCCTAAAAATACTGCAGGGCCGCCGAGTTAACCCGGCGGCCCTGCTGTAAACGTGCGGAATTACTTGACGCTGACCTTGGCGCCAGCGGCCTCCAGGACTGCCTTTGCCTTCTCGGCGTCGTCCTTCTTGACCTTCTCCAGGACGGCCGTCGGGGCAGCCTCAACGAGATCCTTGGCCTCCTTAAGGCCGAGGTTGGTGAGGGTACGCACCTCCTTGATGACCTGGATCTTCTTGTCGCCGCCGTCTTCGAGGATGACGTCGAACTCATCCTGCTCTGCAGCAGCTTCAGCAACCGGAGCGGCAGCGGCAGCAACGGCCACCGGAGCGGCGGCGGTCACGCCGAAGGTCTCTTCAAACTGTGAAACGAACTCGGACTCAGGGTCATCCCCTTGAACGCTTCGAGCAGGTCGTCATTGCTGAGCTTTGCCATGATGGCAGTCCTTCCGTTAGTTACGAGTGCGCCGACGTGCGCGACGCGCATGGGTTGTTTGGGCGATCAGCCCTCGGTCGCGTCTTCGGCGGCCTCTGGCGCCTCAGAACTTTCCGCGGCGGTTTCCTCGGCAGCTGCTTCTTGCGCAGGTGCTTCGGTGACCTCAGCGGACTCGGCAGTCGTCTGCTCTGCCGAAACTTCGGTGATTTCCTCGTCGACGACTGTCGATTCGGAAGCAGGCTCGACCGGGGCAGCAGCTGCAGGTGCGGCGGCGCTCAGGAGAGCCGGGTTCGCCTGCGCGGCTAGGCGCAGGGCTTCGATGGTGCGGGCGGCCTTGCTCAATGGTGCCTGGAACAGTGCAGCAGCCTTGGACATCGTTGCGTTCATGGCGCCGGCCAGCTTTGCCAGCAGCACCTCGCGAGACTCAAGATCAGCAAGCTTGCCGACCTCGGCCGCACTCAGGCGACGCCCATCCATCCACGCGCCCTTGATGACGAGCAGCGGGTTGGTCTTGGCGAAGTCGCGCAAGCTCTTGGCTGCCTCGACTGGGTCACCCTTGACGAAGGCGATGGCGCTTGGACCGGTGAGCAGGTCGTCTAGACCATCGATACCGGCGTTCTTTGCGCCGATTCTCGCCAAGGTGTTCTTCACAACGGCGTAAGTCGAGTCAGCACCCAAACTGCGACGCAGCTCCTTGAGCTGACCGACTGTCAGACCGCGGTACTCGGTCAGCAACGCGGCTGTGGAGCTGTTAAAGCCCTCGGTGATGTCATCGACTGCGGCGACCTTGTTAGGACGTGCCATGAGTCGTCTCCTCGTTGTTCGTGAAATCGGGCTCGCAGATCGGCGCGAGCATGTACACATGAAAAAAGCCCCTGAGCGCAGGGGCTTAGCGGCGATTGCGCGGATGACTCCGCACTCTCCGTCTTAAGACACCTACGCCGGCGATCGAGACCGATGTGATTCGGATTCGATTGCCTTCGGGTACTCATCTGTGCAGATGTGCAACCAACCGGCGGTCTTCGGTTGTTGGTAAGGGTAATGCCACCAGCGGAACTGGTGCCGAG
>RFTO01000052.1 GCA_009923375.1 Actinomycetota bacterium
CCTCTACCGGCTCGATGTCCGATCCAAAACCATCACCGGTGTTGTGAAGGTCGGCAAGACGCCGAAGTATGTCGCAGCCACCCCCGATGGAAAGTACGTCCTGGTGAGCAATTGGTGTTCCTACGACTTGTCGATCGTCGACACTGCGTCGCTCAAGCAGGTGGCCACGATTCCACTCGGTCCGCACCCTCGGGGAATCGCCATCACGAAGGACTCATCCACCGCCTATGTCGCAGTCATGGGTGGCGCCGGTATTCGAGTGGTGAACCTTCGCACTCGCACTGCGACATGGATTCATGGCACCGGGGTCGCCCCGCGCCATGTCGTGCTATCGCCAGACGAGCGCTGGCTGTATGTGTCTGTGAATGGGACCGGACAAGTGGTTAAGGTGGATCGTTTGCGGCGTAAGGTCGTCGCGCGTGCCACCACTGGCAGTCAGCCTCGCAGTTTGGCAATCGCACCGGATGGGCGCTCGCTCTACGTCGTGAATTACGCCTCGGGCACGATGTCGAAACTTCGATCTAGCGACATGCACGTCATTGAAACGGTCAAAACAGATGTGCACCCGATTGGAATCACCTACGACACGGTGACCAACTCCATCTGGGTCTCTTGCTACCACGGCGTGATTTACATCTTCGCCGACAAGTAACTCTGCGCTGAGGTCACGTCGCACAGAAGAGTGTCAGCCGCGGCTTGGGGGTGTGAAGCTCGGTCGTAGGTCTTTGATTCCGGTAGCCGCCAGCACCTGCTCGATTCTTGCCATGGCTTGCACCAGGGTGACTTCGTCATTCGCATCAGCGATGATTGCCAACCCAACCGGCAGCCCATTGACAAACCCCATCGGAATGCAGCCGATGGGATATCCAGCAACCGCGGCGGGGTGGGTCACCGGCGAAGCGAGGGCATGGCCGCCATTGGTGAAGTCGGTCTTCCATGCGGGTGCGTAGGCGGGCGCAATCAACACACTATGTTGCTTCAATGCCGGGGCGAGACACACATCGACGGCCCATGTCACATTTCGCGCGCGAGCATCGCGGTAAATGTCAGTGTCGCGACCGCCGCCGGCAACAGCCATCTCGAAGAGGTCGTGACCGAACCATCGCAGTTCCACATCTGCGTGGGCATCTTCGTAGGCGATGACCTCGGCAAGAGATTGCGGACCATTCGGCCCGCGCGTCTTGAGATATGCCGACAGGTCATCAACCAACTCGTGTAGGAGCACGGTTAACTCGTCGTCGCCGGCTTCCTTGGTGGGTGTCGGAGCGTTGCTGTCATGAATATCGAATCCGGCTTGAGCCAATGTGTCCACGACTGCGTCGAACAACGCATCCGTGGCCGGCTGACCCGTCCGATAGCCCCGCAGGACACCGAATGTCATGGGGGTGTCGTTGACGTTGGCTGCCGCGATCAGGGCTTCACCGAATCCATCGGGCCCGGCACCTTGGAGCACCTGCAGCAGTAATGCCGCATCAGCAACATTGCGGGCAAGTGGTCCGGGTGAATCCTGACTCCCGCTGATCGGAACTACTCCGCTTCGAGATACCGATCCGACGGTTGGCTTGATCCCCACCACACCATTAACCGATGCAGGGCAGATGATTGAACCATCGGTTTCGGTGCCGACTGCGAAAGGCGCTAAGCCTGCGGCAACCGCCGCACCTGAGCCAGAGGATGAGCCACCCGCTGTGCGGTCGAAGGCCCACGGATTGACCGTCAACCCGCCAACCGCTGACCAGCCGCTACTTGATTGTGACGAGCGGATGTTCGCCCATTCCGAAAGGTTGGTTGCGCCGATGATGATCGCCCCAGCAGCACGCAAGTGAGTAACAAGTTCGGCATCCTGCGCAACAGGTCGATCGAGCAAGCTGGTCGACCCAGCAGTTCCCGGCAGTCCGAGCGCTTCGACGTTGTCTTTGATCAGCACGGGCACTCCGTGAAGCGGGCCAACGATCTGCCCGGCGGATCGTTGTTGATCACGCTGCCGTGCTTGATCGAGGGCGTCAGCTGCCACAGCCAGGACCGAGCGAAGTTCAATGTGAGTGCCAGGTGCGTCGATGGCGGCGATCCGGGACAGGAAGCCTTCGACGAGCGCCTCGCTTGTAGTGGTGCCGTCGGCAAGCTGCTGCAGCAGGTCGGCCGCTGCGGTGTAAGCGAGATCGGCGGTGGGCAGGTGCGGGTCATGATGCATAAGCGCAGTCTTGCGGAATACTTCGTAGCATGCGCACCGACACCATCGAAACTGCCGCCGGCTCTTCCCTTGAGATCATCATCGAGGGAGCAGGGGACGACGTTCTGATTTACCACCACGGAACACCCGCTGCTGGTCCGGTGGAAGCTGAGTTGCTCGCAGCGGCAACGACGCACAACTTCACGATCGTCCAGGTGGTGCGCCCTGGTTACGGAGCCTCAACACGTCAGATGCAGCGCAGCGTCGCTGACGTGGTTCCGTTGGTGCAGGCAGCTATCAGTCATGTCACCGGCGCCCACGACAATTCGTTCGTCACATTGGGCTGGAGCGGCGGCGGCCCACATGCGCTGGCCACAGCCGCGTTGATGCCCAGCTGCGCGTCATCGGTCAGCTTCGCCGGTGTCGGACCATTTGATGCACAAGGCTTGGATTTTCTCGCAGGTATGGGAGAGGACAACGTCGTCGAATTCGGCGCGGCAGTCACTGGCCCTGAGGCGGTGCAAGAGTTCATGAACGCGGTCATGCCTGGTATGCAGGAAGTCACGGGAGCGGAGGTCACTGCCGAGATGGCGAGCCTCTTGCCGGCTGCAGACATGGAGTTCCTCGCGGGCGGTTACGCCGATGCCTTTGCTGCAACGTTGCGTTACTCGCTGGCGCAGGGCCCTTGGGGTTGGGCTGACGATGACATCGCCTTCGTCAACCCGTGGGGCTTTGACCTTGGTTCAATCCGCACACCTGCCCACATCTGGCAAGGTGGCGACGACCTGATGGTGCCTTTCGCACACGGACGCTGGCTTGCTGAAAATGTTCCCACCGCGATCTCGCACCTGATGGATGGAGAGGGTCACCTGTCCTTGGCACGTCGTTTTTCCGAGGTAGTCGCCGGGCTTCGCGCTGATTTCGACTCTGCGCGCCGGGGCTGAGGGCGGCGATGTTCTCCGTCATCACCGCCAATCTCAACGGTGTTCGCGCCGCCGCCAAACGCGGTGGGCTCGAATGGCTCCACGAAGCTGATGCCGATGTCATCTGTATGCAGGACTGTATGCAGGAGGTTCGTGCGACGCACGAGCAGCTGCACGCGGTGCTCGCAGACTCACCTTTACGCGACATGCACCTGTTCCACGACCCGGCGCCACAACTCGGGCGTGCGGGCGTGGCAGTTCTCTCCAAGCTCCCCTTCGCCGCCACCCGTAACGCTGTCCGCCACCCAGCCCTAGATCGCACTGGCCGCTGGATCGAGGTAGATCTCGATACAGAGGTCGGACCTCTCACGGTCGTAAGTACGTACGTCCATGCGGGTGAAGTTGGAACACCTCGACAGGACGATAAATACGCGTTCCTGGTCGCGATGGATAAGCGCATCAAGGTGCTGCAGGGCAAAGCGAGCAAAGGTGAGCGCCAGGTGCTCATCTGCGGTGACTTCAACATCGCGCACAAGGAAGTGGACCTGAAGAACTGGCGAGCGAACCGCGAGAACTCGGGGTTCCTGGTGCAGGAGCGTGAATACCTCGATCGGTGGTTCGGTTCGCCGCATTGGGTGGATTTGGGCCGACACCTCGGCGGCCCTGGACCTGGCCCTTACACCTGGTGGTCGTGGCGCGGACGCGGTTTCGACACCGATGGTGGCTGGCGGATCGATTACGTGATGGCGTCGGCCGCGATCGCTAAGCGAGCAAGCCAAATTCAGATCGGCAAGGCGCCGACCTATGCGCAGCGCTGGAGTGATCACGCGGCCGTCACAGCCGTGTTCTCATGAGCGGGCGGCGGTAGGCTCAAAGCATGACTTTCCGCAATCTGGTGTACGGCGTTTATCGCCGCCGCCTGCGCGCGAATGTCCGCCATGTCAGCCCTCCGCGGCACGTAGGGATCATCCTCGACGGCAACCGTCGATGGGCAGTTGGGCAGCGGCAATCGGCCGCACAGGGACATAAGGCCGGTGCCGACAAGATCACCGAGTTCCTCACCTGGTGTGATGAGTTGAAGGTGGAAGTAGTCACTTTGTGGCTGCTGTCGAGCGACAACCTCAACCGCCCTGCCGAAGAGCTAATGCCGTTGTACTCGATCATCGACGACGCTGTGACCAACCTCGCCGGCACTAATCGCTGGCGGATTCACCCGATGGGCACATGGGATGAATTGCCTTCGCGACTGCGCAAAACCTTGGAAACGGTGCGCGCTAAATACGACCATGGCGATGGAATGCTCGTCAATGTCGCGGTGGGCTACGGCGGCCGGCGTGAAGTTGTCGACGCGGTGAAGTCTTTGCTGGCACAACATGCCACCGCAGGGACGTCCCTGGAAGACCTCGCCGAGTTCGTGGATATCGAGCACATCGCCGAGCACTTGTACACAAAGGGGCAACCCGATCCCGATCTGGTGATCCGGACAAGTGGCGAGCAACGCCTCGGCGGCTTCCTTCTGTGGCAGAGCCAATATTCCGAGTTCTATTTCTGCGAGGCCTATTGGCCCGACTTTCGGGAAATCGATTTCCTACGTGCCGTGCGTGCCTACAGCCGCCGGTCTCGCCGATTCGGCACCTGACGCACTCCCGTAGAAGGTTCGTCGCCTTCCGTTCACCTGAGCTGACGGCGCGGCATCTCTCCTGCCGCGCGCGAATTCCGTAACGTCGTCTTGAGAAATGACACCGCCACAAGCGCAGGGGAGGGTGTGTGACCACCACCAATTCACCGAGTTTGGAATCCGCACGAACCAAGGTGGTGTCGCGACATTCGTCGAAAGCTAAGCAACAAACAACGCGCACCTTCGTGCTTGATACCAGCGTGTTGTTGTCGGATCCTCAAGCGCTCTTCCGATTCGATGAACACAACATCGTGTTGCCGGTCGTCGTCATTACTGAACTTGAGTCCAAACGTCACCACCCAGAGCTCGGTTACTTCGCTCGCACCGCTTTACGGCTTCTTGATGATTTGCGCATCAAGCATGGTCGGCTCGACCTCCCCATGCCTATAGGCGACCAAGGCGGAACCTTGACGGTGGAGTTAAACCACCAAGACATGGAGAATCTGCCAGCAGGTTTCCGCTTGGGAGATAACGACAGTCGCATCCTCGCAGTTGCGTGCAACCTCCAAGCTGAGGCTCATGATGTTGTGGTGGTCTCCAAGGACCTTCCGATGCGCATCAAAGCGTCGGTGGCGGGCTTGAGTGCAGACGAATACCGCGCCGAGTTGGTCCAAACTTCTGGCTGGACAGGCATCGCAGAACTCAGCGTGGGTGTTGAGGCCATCGAAGCTCTCTATGAGCACAGCACGGCGCTAATCGAAGAGGCCCGTGATCTGCCCTGCAATACGGGTCTGGTGCTGACAAGTGAACGTGGCAATGCCCTCGGCCGTGTGATGGGGGATGGCTCCGTTCAACTCGTGCGCGGCGATCGGGAAGCGTTCGGGTTGCACGGCCGAAGTGCGGAGCAGCGCATTGCGCTGGATCTGCTCCTCGATGCGAAGGTTGGAATCGTCTCTCTCGGGGGTAGTGCCGGCACGGGAAAGAGTGCCCTCGCCTTGTGCGCCGGTTTGGAATCGGTGATGGAGCGCAGGCAGCACCGCAAGGTCGTGGTGTTCCGGCCTTTGTACGCCGTGGGTGGCCAAGAACTGGGTTACTTACCGGGCAGCGAAGCCGAGAAGATGAACCCTTGGGCACAAGCTGTGTTTGACACCCTCGGTTCCGTTGTCAGCGACAGGGTGCTCGATGAGATCGTCGATCGAGGACTCATTGAGGTGTTGCCGTTAACGCATATTCGCGGGCGTTCGTTGCATGACGCTTTCGTCATCGTCGATGAAGCACAGTCCCTCGAGCGCAATGTGCTGTTGACGGTCCTGTCCCGGATCGGCCGGGACTCTCGAGTGGTGCTGACCCACGACATCGCCCAGCGCGACAACCTTCGGGTTGGCAGGCACGATGGAATTGTCGCGGTGACCGAGAAACTCAAGGGGCATCCGCTGTTCGCGCACATCACGCTCGTCCGCTCTGAACGCTCTGAGATCGCAGCTCTGGTGACCCAGTTGTTGGATGATTTGCCCCTGTGACCCTTCATGGTGAGTGAGCAGGCAGGTAACTAGTCCATTCTTTATGCACGCCTGGGCACAGACTCAGGGGAGTGAGTTATCCACAGATGTAAGCGTTCAAGTGTTCTATATGACCTGAATGTCGCATTTGTTCTGAGAGTCCCACGCGTGGCGCAACGAGTGACCGCCTCTTAATTTGTGAATGTCAGATGTGGTGGGCATGGTTGCCTTCATGGGTCATACAAGCCGCACGACCGCTAAGCACGCTCGCCGTGCTGGAGCGCATCGTGCTGGCACCAACGCTACGACCAAAGTCGTCGCATCTTTGGCCCTGACCGCGGCGCTCGGCTTTGGCGGCATCGTCGCCTCCACCAGTTCCTTCGCTGACTCTGGTGCGACGCCAACGCCCACATCCTCATCAGGTAGTTCGGACGTAGACCCGACTGCCAGCCCAAGTGCCACATCTTCGGTTGAGCCCAGCACTTCCAGCACAGCTTCTCCTACCGTGAGCGACAGCAGTTCAGCGACGGCAACGAGGCAGCCCTTGACGATTGTGGCGAAGAAGCCCGCCAAGAAGCCGGCGATGAAGCCCGCGAAGAAGTTGGCGAAGAAATTGCCGGCGCTGCCCAAGATCACCAAGGGCCACACCTTGGGCAAGGCCAAGTCCCACTCGGTGTCCATGTCGCGCGCGAGCCGCGCTGGCCGGCCGGGAAGTAAGCCCTACAACTTCATGTACGCGCGCACCTACGGTTACCTGCACTACGGCTGGAGCACGCAGCAGTACGTCTGCTTGCGCAAGGTCTGGGCGAAGGAATCCAACTGGCGCACGATGGCTCACAACCGCCGCTCAGGTGCCTACGGCATTCCGCAGGCGATGCCGGGTCGCAAGATGGCCAATGAAGGACGCGACTGGAAGACCAATGCTGCAACGCAGATTCGCTGGGGTCTGAAGTACATCAAGGGCGCTTACGGAACTCCGTGCCACGCGCTTTACACCCGCAGCATGCGCGGTTGGTACTAACCCGCGTCACTGTCCGCGTTATTGCAGGCGTGCTTCCCGTCCGGCTGCTGGATTACTTTGGCGGCATTGAGATCGTCAAAGGACGCAAAGTCTCCGCATAGAAGTCATTGCCTTTGTCATCGATAACGATGAACGCGGGAAAATCCTTCACCTCGATCTTCCAGACAGCCTCCATCCCGAGGTCGGCGAAGTCGAGCACCTCCACCTTGGTGATGCAGTCTTGCGCTAG
>RFTO01000053.1 GCA_009923375.1 Actinomycetota bacterium
CTTCACAGCAGGCTTCACAGCAGGCTTCACAGCAGGCTTCACAGCAGGCTTCACAGCAGCTTTCGACACAACCTTCTTCGCCACAGGCTTAGCAGCAGGCTTGGTTGCAGACTTAGCAGGAGCCTTCTTTGCAGCAGGCTTCACAGCAGCTTTTGACACAACCTTCTTCGCCACCGATGTCGCGGGTGTCGTCTTTGATGCGGGCTTCTTCACAGGTGTGGTCGCCATAGCAGTTCTCCTTCGCCTGGCTTCGGTGTGAGCGCGAGGTAGGTCGTGCACCTCATTGTGGACGCTCGCAACACGCGTGTGCGCGAGAATAGGTCAGCGTCGCCCCCGCGGCAAGCAAGGGCGCGCGATTCGTCATTATTGATGATGTCGTATCTTTGCTCCAGGAACACCGAAGGCGACGAATGGGACCGCGATGAGCGGAACATCACCCACGAGCTGCCGGCAGAACAGGGGCTCGCCCCCTTAGTAGATCCGGCGTGGTCCAAGAAAAGTGGTCGACGACTCCCACTCGGGTGGGTCTCGGTGGCAATGAGGGTGGTACCGCGGAGCCGAAAGGCATCGTCCCTCAGATCCCGTCCGATGTCGTATTTGGAGGCCACGTATGTATCGCCACGTTCCCGCTCGCATCTCATTCGCGCAGATGGACCGCGAGATCATCTCGTTCTGGAACGACAACGACATCTTCGAGGCGAGCCTGGCGAAGAACGCCGGCGGACCGCGTTGGGTCTTCTACGAAGGTCCTCCCACCGCAAACGGCAAACCTGGCACCCACCACATCGAAGCTCGTGTGTTCAAAGACGTATTTCCACGGTTTAAGACGATGAAGGGCTGGGATGTCCCTCGCAAAGCCGGCTGGGACTGCCACGGCCTGCCAGTGGAACTCGCCATCGAGAAGGAACTCGGCTTCGCCGGTAAGCCGGACATCGAGAAATACGGAATCGCCGCATTCAACACCAAGTGCCGCGAGTCCGTGCTAGGCCACGTTGACGAGTTCAAGACCCTGACTGAGCGCGTCGGTTACTGGGTGAACATGGACGACGCCTACTTCACCATGGATTCGAGTTACGTCCAGAGCGTGTGGTGGTCGCTGCAGCAAGTCTTCAATAAAGGCCTGCTGGTTCAAGACCACCGAGTTACCCCTTACTGCCCCCGCTGCGGCACGGGACTGAGTGATCACGAGCTCGGCCAGCCTGGCGGTTACGAGACCATTGTTGATGATGCCGTGTACGTGCGGATGCCACTCCTCGATGGTCAGCTAGTTGACCGCTTCCCCGGATTGTGTCTTTTGGTGTGGACCACGACGCCGTGGACTCTCGTATCGAACACTGCCTGCGCTGTCCATCGCGATCTTGATTACGTCATCGCGACCACATCGCAGGATGCGCGGCCATTGGTCATCGCCGCCGATCGCGTTGCCGAGGTGCTCGGCGAGGATCACATCGTCCTTGCGCATGCTCGTGGCGAGGAGTTTGTCGGACTGGTTTACCAACGCCCACTCGATTGGATCGAATTCCCCGCCAGCGACGCCCCCGTACACACCGTGCTGCACGCAGACTTCGTGACCGCGGATGAGGGCTCCGGCGTAGTGCACGAAGCACCTGCCTTTGGAGCCGAGGACCTTGACCTCTGCCGCCGCTACAACCTCCCTGTTGTAAACCCGATTGGTCCCGATGGACGATTCACTGCCGAAGTACCGACCGTCGGCGGCTTGCTCTTTAAGGAAGCCGATCCCGTCATTGTGGATGCCTTGCGCGAACTGCAGGTGTTGGTGCGTGCCGACCGCTACGAGCACTCTTATCCGCACTGCTGGCGTTGTCACACCGCGCTGATGTATTACGCCCAACCATCCTGGTACATCCGCACCACAGCCATCAAGGAAGCCCTGTTACGGGAGAACGCCAACACGAACTGGCACCCCGGCACCATCCAATGGGGTCGCTATGGCGACTGGCTGCACAACAACGTCGACTGGGCCCTCTCCCGCAACCGCTATTGGGGCACGCCTTTGCCGATCTGGCGTTGCGATGCCGGGCACCTCACCTGCATCGGTTCACTTGCCGAACTCGGTGCGTTATCTGGCAAGCAACTCCTCGAACTCGACCCTCACCGTCCATTCGTCGACGACATCACCTTCGCCTGCCCCGAGTGCGGCGACACCGCCACGCGCGTGCCTGAGGTCATCGACTGCTGGTATGACTCTGGTTCGATGCCCTTCGCGCAATTTGGCTATCCGCACGAGAATGTTGCGCAGTTCGAGTCGTCCTACCCGGCGAACTTCATCGCCGAGGCGATCGATCAAACCCGTGGCTGGTTTTACACCCTCATGGCCGTGGGCACCTTGGTCCACGACCTGTCCGCTTACCGAGATGTGCTGTGCCTGGGTCACCTTGTTGATGACCAAGGGCGCAAAATGAGCAAGCACCTCGGCAACGTCATTGAGCCGATCGGGTTGCTCGACGAACATGGTGCTGACGCAGTGCGCTGGTTCATGCTCGCATCAGGCTCTCCCTGGCAAGCGCGCCGAGTCGGTCACCCAGCGATGACCGACATCGTCCGCAGGGTGCTGCTCACCTACTGGAACACTGTCTCATTCCACACGCTCTATGCCAACGCAAGCGACTTCACACCGGATGTCGATGTGATTCCTGCGCATCAGCGACAGGTCATGGACCAGTGGTTGCTCGCGGAGACGACACGAGTAGCACTCGCGGTGGATGCGGCTATGGAAAATTACGAGACTCAGGCAGCGGGCTCGCTTATCTCAGCGCTGATTGATGACATGTCGAACTGGTATGTCCGCCGCAGTCGACGCCGATTCTGGGACGGCGACACCGCCGCCTTACAGACCTTGCATGAGTGTTTGAAGACCGTCACGTTGCTGATGGCGCCTTTCACACCGTTTGTGACCGAACGTGTGTGGCAGGACCTCGTCACCAGCACCGACGCCAATGCACCTGCCTCGATCCACCTCGCCACCTGGCCGGTAATGGATGGTGAGGTCGCCAACGGCTATCACAATGAAGATTTGGTTCGCCACATGCGACTCACTCGGACACTTGTTGAGTTGGGTCGCGCTGCGCGAGCTGGTGCATCTGTGAAGACTCGACAGCCGCTGGAGACCGCGTTGGTGACCGCGGAGGGATTCGACTCCTTAACTCCCGACCTGCTGCAGCAACTTCGAGATGAACTGAATGTGCGTTCCATTGTCGACGGCCGCGGAAGCGGAGACCTGGTTGACCTATCTGTGAAGGGGAACTTCCGAAGCCTCGGGGCGCGTTATGCGAAGCAAACTCCCGCCATCGCCGCAGTGATTTCTAACCTTGCAGGAGATGCTCTTACAACGCTCGTCAGTGCAGTCCGCAGCGGCGGTGAAGGCTCAGTGGTGGTTGACGGGCAGGAATACAGCATCACGTCGGAGGATCTGCTAATCACCGAGGTTGCGCGGGCTGGTTGGGCAGTGGCCACAGATAGTGGAGTGAGTATCGCTCTGGACACCGAGGTGACTCCCGAGTTGCGCAAGCTCGGTCACATGAGAGATGTCGTTCGCGCTTTACAGGAGGGACGTAAAACAGCGGGCTTTGATATCAGCGACCGCATCAACGTGGTTATCCACTCCGCAAATACGGAAGTGGCTGCAGCCTTGCGCGAACATCACGCCTTGATCGCGACGGAAGTCCTTGCCCTTGGGTGGGAATTCGCAAATGCGGACGTATCGGAAGCGAATGTCGCAGACGATGAGTTGGAGCTCACCGCATTGCTGACGAGAGCGGGCGCCTGAGTCTGGCCTAGTTGTATGCGACGACATCGCTACTAATGAAAATGAACATTCGCGAGGAACTTGGTTCCTACTTCAAGTTCTTCAGCCTTGCGCACCGATGCCTTTAACGGAATCAAGTAGATCCCGTCTTTTGGAATTAGGGCTGTCGTAAAAGTTGTTTTTCCGATGACGACTCTTGCTGGAATACATCCCCAGCCATAGCTGAGGTGTCCCGCCATGAAATTAATCTCGTCACTTTCTTCCTGTGATGCACGAAGAAAGTGAAATGGCTAGGGGCCTCGCCAATACCAAACCTCACCGCTGATGGAGATGCTCACGACGTGATTTTAGCCCTCATCAAAGACGCACAAACGTTCCGTGACTAGCGGCTGACTAGCGCCTGCAAGGGACCCAGATGCTCTCACTGCAGAGCTCCACTGCCCCTCGCACAAGTAGCGCACTGGGGTCAGTCAGGATCTAACCTTCGAACTGCGAACTATGAGCCCGATAGGTGATGCGGCTGTCAGGACTCGATGTCGTTAAGTGCGCTGCTGACGAAATCCTTGAGTCGTGAGCGATAGTCGCGCTCGATCATGGTCAGCTCCGCGATGCGGGCGTTCAGCGCCTCCACCTGCTGCGCAGCAGTCGAGGTGGCTTCCTCGTTGCGGCGGCGAGCATCCTGCAGCAGCGAGTCAGCCTCGCTACGCGCGTCAGCTAAGAGGGAGTCGGCCGTTTGTTGCGCCAGCTCGAGAACGTGTGATGCTGAAACACTGGGTTTTGCTTCCTCAAGTTCAGCCACACGTTGCTGAAGTTGACGAAGAGAGGACTCAGTTTGCTCGAGAAAATCATCCACCTCCGCCAGGGAGTATCCGGCTTTGATACCCCGAACAGTCGTGAATTTCTTCGCAGCGATGTCGTCTGCAGTCACGCTCATCTCAATCTCCTGCACATTGAAGCATTGCGAAATCCCCGCCTGTTACCCATCTCGCGTCGAACTCGTCAGAGGCTGTTAGCGAGCCTGTCAACCAGCGCCTTCGCCACCTGCAACAGCACGAAGAGTGCCAGTACCGAAATGTCGATGGCAACCGACCCCAACTTCAGCGAGGGAATGAGCCGCCGAGCAGTGCGGACGAGGGGTTCTGTCACGGTGTACACAATTTCCGCAACCACCAGCACGAACCCACGCGGCTTCCACTGTCGGGAAAACATGCGGATGTACTCAAAGATAATTCTTGCGATGAGTGCAAAAATCTCAGCCGAGATGAGACCGCTGATAACGCGCAGAATAAGTGCCATGTCTTATCCCAGCGCCTGACGTACGACGTCAGGACTGGTTGAAGAAGCCATCGCTGCGCATCTGGGCGCGCGCCGTCGCGCCAACCTCAACGTGCGCCGGTGACAACAGAAACACCTTGGTGGTGACCCGCTCGATACTTCCACTCAGCCCGAAAACCAACCCAGCGGCAAAGTCAACCAAACGCTTGGCATCATCGTCGTCCATGTCTGAAACGTTCATGATGACCGGCACGCCATTTCGGAACTCCTCGCCGATCCTCTTGGCGCCGTTGTAGTTCAACGGCGTCAAAGTGGTGATGCGAGACATCTCAAAGGAACGCGCCGGAGCGGCAGCAGTCGTGTGCATCGTCGTCGGAGCCGGAGCAGACACGAGCGTCGGTGAAACGGTCATCGGCGTTTCGACGTCGTAGGCCTCGTCTGCAACCCTCGCAGTGGAACCTTCCACCAGGCCGAGGTAGGCAGCGGCATTCTTAAACCAGGTCATGACATCTCCTTGTCTTTGAACGGCAGGCTAAACCTCGGGCAGCCGATTCCCCAGTATTGCGCCACCGATGCGTACGTGTGTCGCGCCGTGGGCGATGGCTTCATGCAGATCACCGCTCATGCCAGCGGAGATAATTGTGGCTGCGGGGAAGATTCGCCGCAGCTCCTCACTTACCTGATGCAGGCGAGCGAACGCTTCAGTCGGGGACTCGCTAGGTGGGGCAACGGCCATCACCCCGGTACAGCGCAACCCTGCCGTGTCGGCGATCAGCTGCGCCAGGGGCTCAATGTCGGATGGAAGACAGCCGCCACGGTCGCGCTCCATCGACTTTGGCGGCTCACTTGGGTTGCGGGCTGCGCTCAAGTCCACCTGGATCAGCACATCAAGAACTCGCGTCTGCTCAACGGCCAGTCGCCCCAGGGTTTCGACAAGTCGGGGGCGGTCCACCGACTGGATGACGTCAGCCCACTGCATCACCGTCCGGGCTTTATTCGTTTGCACCTGTCCGATGCAGTGCCAGTGCAACGGAGGTATGCCGACGGAGTCCACTGCCGCCCGTTTGTCCGAGCCCTCCGACGCGCGACTCTCCCCCACGTCTGTCACACCCAAACTCGCGAGCAACTCAACATCAACCGCAGGGAAGCCCTTGGTCACCGCAATCAAAGTGACCTCAGCAGGATCCCTCCCCGCTGAGGCGCACGCAGCAGCGATCCGATGACGAACCTGGGTCAGGTTCTTATCGAGTTCGTCGATGCGATTCAGCGCAGGAACTCCGGGATGTCGAGGCCGTCGTCCTCTGCCACCGATCGGCGGCTTACCCCAACAGAGGAGTCGTCGCCATCTGTGTCGAATGCGATGGGGCGGCCCGCTCGGGAACCGTTTGCGAAGATCTCGTCGATGATCGGGTCAACCGCAGCCTGTGCCGGCACCTCAGCGACTGCGACGGGCGCCGGAGTTGCCGACTCGGGTGTGCGGGCGGCACGAACTGGTCGTGCGGCCGCACCCGCCTGGAAACCAGTAGCAATGACAGTGACGCGTACCTCGTCGCCAAGTGCGTCGTCGATCACCGCACCGAAAATGATGTTGGCCTCTGGGTGCGCCGAATCGGTTACTAGACGTGCAGCCTCGTTCAGCTCGAACAAACCAAGGTCGCTGCCACCTGCGATGGACAGCAGGACACTGCGCGCTCCATCGATTCGGGTTTCCAGGAACGGGCTAGCGATGGCATCCTGAGCTGCCTTACGGGCACGCTGTTCGCCTCGGGCACTTCCGATGCCCATCAGGGCACTACCAGCAGACTCCATCACGCTGCGGACATCTGCGAAGTCGAGGTTGATGAGGCCCGGCGTGGTGATCAATCCCGTGATTCCCGAGACACCATGGAGCAACACAGCATCTGCCTGCTGGAAGGCATCCGTCACCGAGACATCTTGATTGGCCATCTCAAGGAGACGGTCGTTTGGAATGACGATTAATGCGTCGACCTCGGCACGCAAGGCGTCGATGCCTTCTGTCGCCTGCTGCGAGCGACGTTGACCCTCAAAGCCGAAGGGGCGTGTGACAACGCCGATGGTCAAAGCGCCGAGCTCGCGAGCAACTCGCGCGACAACGGGTGCGCCACCAGTGCCGGTTCCGCCACCCTCGCCAGCAGTGACGAACACCATGTCGGCGCCACGCAATACGTCCTGCAATTCCTCGATGTGATCCTCTGCTGCTTGGCGTCCCTTGTCGGGATTAGCGCCAGCGCCAAGACCTTTCGTCAGCTCGCGGCCGATGTCGAGTTTGACATCAGCATCGCTGAGGAGGAGGTGTTGCGCATCCGTGTTAACAGCGATGAATTCGACGCCCTTT
>RFTO01000054.1 GCA_009923375.1 Actinomycetota bacterium
GAGTTCGCGGTCTTCGGCGCTTGCGCTGTCAGCCTTGGTTTCTCCATCCTGAACAGCCTCACCGACATCACCTGGCTCGGCAGCCTCATCGCCGGCTTCGTACTCGTCGATCTCGGCGCTGCGATCGTGATGTTCATCGACAAAGCCGGCGAGACCGCGCCACTGGTGCCTGCACTGAAGTCATATTGGCTCGCGATCCACGTTACTGCGGCGGTGCTGTCCACTGGCGGATTCACCCTCGCCGCGGGTGCGTCGATGGCATACCTCGTGGTCGAGCGCGCGAGCAGCGATCGCGAGCAGGGCAAGCCAGAGACGGGATTCGTGCACTGGGCTGCAAAGCGACTGCCGTCGCTTGAGCGACTCGATGCACTCGCCTACCGAGTGCACGCTTTCATCTTCCCGTTATGGACCTTCGCTGTCATCGCAGGAGCAATCTGGGCGCGGCAGGCTTGGGATCGCTACTGGGGTTGGGACCCCAAGGAAACGTGGTCGTTCGTCATCTGGGTGATGTACGCGGCGTACATGCACGCGCGAGCAACGGCAGGCTGGAAAGGCCGCAAGGCCGCTTGGTTATCCGTCTGGGGCTTTGCCACAGTTCTTTTCAACTTCTTTGTTGTGAATATCTTCTTCGTCGGCTTGCATTCCTACAGCGGTGTCGGGAACTAGTCACGTGATTCGATTCATGGCGGTCGGTGGGGGCATCAGCCTGGTCTTGTTGGTGTGGTCGATGTTCGATGCCTACTTCTCTCCTGCAAGCCAAATCCGCCGCTTCCCGCGCGGGGTCTGGTTTCTCATCGTGTTGGTGCCGATCCTTGGGCCGTTGGCATGGATTCGCTATGGGCGCCCGCTTCGCCAACGTCGCGGGCGGCGCCCTCGCCAGCATGGCCCCACCGCACCCGATGACGATCCGGACTTCCTCAGTAAGTTGTGAGGCGGTACCGGACTAGTCACTTCGGAGTGGTGTGCAGGAATCGCTTGGCGAGAGCTCAGCGTGCTCACTTACCCTGCTGAGGTGAAGTCAACATCTGCTCCCATCCTCATCGTGGCCGTCACCGAGCACAACACCCGTATTTGGGACCTGCTCGCCGACTCACACGCACTGCCGACCATCGTTGACTGTCCGCCGGGTTCCAGCAGGAGCGACCATGTGATCGCCGACCGTCATCACCGAGCCCGCGGCCCCTTCCAATTCGCTGACGAGTACTTCCAGCTCATCTGGGATGCACTGCCGTTCTCGGCTGAGTTAATCCTGGTTGGCCATGGCCGCAGCCAAGGGAATATGGCGCAGGGGTTCTTGAAGTTCCTCGATCAGCGCAAGGCTAAACGCGGGTTGCATGTGCACTCGCTGGTGAATGCGAACATTCCGGCGATGACTGATGCGCAGATCGTCGCTAAGGCGCGAGCCATTTTGGAACCGCTGACTGCTTAAGTCGATTGTTGGCAATCAACTCTTGAAGCTGAGGCGCACTCCAAGCACACTCTCGCAGGCATCGCTTAATGCATCGAGGAAATCGGGGCGGCTGCCGAGCTCGAAACCGTGGGCGCCGGCGAACTTCTCTCGGTCGGCGAAGTCGAGGGTCACAACGCCCGCATCGATGGATGCAAGTCGCGCATCGAATAAGGCGAGCCACGCGGTGCGGTTACTTCGCTCCAACTCATCGAGCACTGACACCCATTGAGCCTTTAACGTTGGGATATCAACGGGCATGGATGGCGACCTTGACGGCGATCAAACATGCGCTTGCTAGGGCGGATGTGAAGAGCATGTACTTGCCCGTGAAGGCCAGCACAGACACCAGGTCGCGGCCGGTTGCACCCTTGCGAACCTTGGTGATGGAACCCCAGGCGATGAAGGCGCAGACGAACACGAATCCCAGGGTCTGGAGCCAGTTGTTGGTGATGAGATACAACGCCGCCGCAGTGGCGATTGCGCCGCCGAGGTCCAGCGCGATGTAAAGAACTCGCGTCGCACGTTCGCCCATGCGTACGGCCAGAGTCTGCTTGCCGGCATCGCGATCGGTGGGGATGTCGCGCAAGTTGTTCGCCACCAACACAGCGCTGGCAATCGCCCCTTGCCCTGATGCAGCCAGCCACAATGGCAAAGTCAACTGACCTGTCTGAGCGAGCGCGGTTCCAAGCACTGCAACCAAGCCGAAGAAGATGAACACCGAGAGCTCGCCGAGGCCGATGTATCCGTAGGGCTTACCGCCGCCGGTGTAGAACCACGCTGCCGGCACGCACGCGGCTCCGAGGTAGAGCAGGAAAGCGTGGTCGGTGGTGACGACCACCACTAAGCCGATGACGCAGGCGAGGCCGAAGCACAACCACGCAGCGAGGCGAACCTTCGCTGGAGCGGCCAAGCCCTGCCCGACAAGGCGAACTGGTCCGCCGGTGGTGTGGCGGGCGTCGTCGGTGCCGCGGATGCCGTCGCTGTAGTCATTTGCGTAGTTCACGCCTATCTGGAAAAGCAAGGCGATCAGGGCGCAGGCGATGGCGATGACCAGATCCAGGCCACCGCCGTACCAAACGATTGTGCTCGCGATGAGCACCGGCGAGATTGCCACCGGCAGGGTCTTGGGTCGCGCGCCGGCGATCCAAATGTTCATCAGTGTCCTTGTCCTCTGGCGCCCCACGGGGCCGTGAGTCTTAATCGTGCTGCGTGATCATCGCACTGATGGCAGCACGATCAGGTTTACCTGAAGCCGCGACCGGCCATTGTTCGACTCGATGCAGCCGCAAGGGTAGCGAGAGATCTTGGCGAACCGCGCGTTCGACTTCATCTGCTGCGGCTTCGCCGAGCTCCATTTCGATCACTGCAATCAGCTCTGAATGGGCGGCATTGGAGACCACAACTGCCACGACACCATGCCGCTGCAGGAGCGCCTCGACATGTGTGGGACTTATGTTCACACCGTTGACGATGATGATGTCGTCGCTGCGGCCGTGAATGACCAATGCACCATCGGTAATTTCTCCGCGATCGGGCATTGTGAATGAGTCATCGGGGTTGAGGCCAGAGGTAAGGCTGCCTTCGGCATCGCGATATCCACGCATCACAGTTGCACCGCTTACCACCACCGCGCCACCGGTTACTTTGATTGAGATCCCTTCGAGTGGGATGCCGTCATACACGCAACCCCCGCAGGTCTCGGTGCTGCCATAAGACAACACCGGCGTCGCTCCTGTGTCGCGCAGTGTGGCGATGAGATCGGCGGGAATCGCTTGACCACCGAGCAGAACCGCATCGAAACGGGCAAGCAACTCGCTTGCCCGCGCTGTTTGCAGTAATCGGGATGCCTGCTGTGGAACCAGCGAGATGTAGTGGCGACCTTCGTGCGCGAGCGCGATCTCAGCTGCATGGATGAACGCTTCGGAGGTGAACGGCTCGGCTCCGCCGACGCTGGACATTGGGGTTGCCGTGGTGCCAGATAAAACCGCCCGCGCGACGGTCATGAAACCCGCCGAGGTGTGAAGCGGCAGTGCGCACACCCAATGCCCCGCCCCTCCGAGCCTCTCGTGCAATGCGCGAGTGGAGTGCGCGATCGCCGCAAGGGAGTGCATAACTCCCTTGGGGTTACCGGTGGATCCAGAAGTGGTGAGGACCACCTGCACCAGCGGGTCGGTTAACTCGCGCTGTGGGGCGATTGCGGCAATCAGCGAGGTGCGTAATTGCTCGGTGACGTGGGGTGAGGCTTCGGGGATAGGCGCGATAACCAGCGCGGGGTCTGCCACTGCCATAGAAATTGCGGCAGCCAAGACATCGACCCCCGCGGGACCGGCAGGAATTGCCACCAGTTGCGGGACGCGCAGATGCGGACTGTTCATTAACGATTAGCGTAAGCACTTGCTGGGCATCCCGCCCGGTGCGCCTGCTGTCCGCAGCGGGTGCGCGACTGCTTCAGCGAGGATTGCGCTCATGGACACCCGCTCCCGCCACATTTTGACGCCAGTGGTCGCCGACGACAGCCCGGCGAAGTCGAACCCTGCGCATTCGTCAGCCACACCAGCAGCAGCATGGGTGAGCGCGGGGGATTACACCGACATCCGCTACGAAGTGGCCGATGGGATCGCCAAGATCACGATCGACCGGCCCCAGGTGCGCAACGCCTTCCGTCCCCAGACTGTCGCCGAGTTACTTGACGCATTCGATGAGGCGCGCGATGACGATTCAGTCGGCGTGATCATCTTGACTGGTCAAGGCGACTGGGCTTTCTGCTCCGGCGGCGACCAGCGGGTGCGAGGGGATGACGGTTACATCGGCGATGACGTGATTGCGCGCAAGGGCATCGGCCGGCTGAACGTGCTTGATCTGCAGATCGCCATCCGTCGCTTGCCCAAGCCGGTCATCGCGATGGTGGCGGGTTACGCCATCGGCGGCGGGCATGTGTTGCATGTGGTCTGCGACCTGACGGTCGCCGCAGACAATGCCCGCTTCGGTCAGACTGGGCCGCGGGTTGGTTCCTTCGATGGCGGCTACGGCTCCGGATTGCTTGCCCGACACATCGGCCAGAAGCGCAGCCGCGAAGTGTGGTTCACCTGCAACCAATACGACGCCGCCCAGGCATATGCATGGGGTTTGGTGAACGAAGTGGTGCCGTTGGCCGACCTCGAGATCGCCACAGTCGATCTCGCTAAGCAGATCTTGGAGATGTCTCCGTTGGCGCTTCGACTACTGAAGGCATCGCATAACGCTGCAGATGACGGATTAGCCGGCATCCAGCAACTTGCTGGCGATGCAACCCTGCTGTTCTACATGTCTGAAGAAGCGCAAGAGGGCCGCGACGCATATGTGGAGCGCCGCAAGCCGGACTTCACCAAGTTCCCGCGCCGGCCGTAATCACTGAGCCGATGAGCGACGTGATGGGTGAGGTGTTGAACCCGAATGATGTGCTGCCCACACTTGAGGAGTTGCGTGGCAGCGCACATCCCTTCAGGGTCGCGCTCACCACGCGTTTCCGCGGGGTCACACATCGCGAGGGATTGCTGCTGCGCGGTCCGAGCGGATGGGCGGAGTTTGCTCCCTTTGATGATTACAACGCCACAGCCACTTCACGCTGGTTACTCGCCGCAATGGAGCAGGGCTGGGGGCGATGGCCAGCTGCTGTTCGCCATTTCGTGCCGGTGAACGCGATCATCCCGGCAGTGGAGGCGGATGTCTCCGCTCAGATGACCATCGACGCGATCGCCCGCGGTTGCACGACTGTGAAGGTGAAGGTCGGTGGCGCCGAGAGCTCGCAGAGTGCGGATGTCGCCCGACTCATCGCAGTTCGATCTGCGCTTTCGGCTGCGGGGGTCACTGATGCGCAGATTCGCATCGATGTGAACACTGGTTGGTCAGTTGATGATGCCAAGAATTTCCTGCCGATGCTGGTGGATGCCGCTGGCGGGTTGGAATATGTCGAGCAGCCGTGTGCCACATTGGAGGAATGCGCTGCAGTGCGTTCACTGGGGATCGCGCCGATCGCGATTGATGAAGGCATCCGACTTGCGCGCGATTTACGAGATGAGGTCACCCTCGCCCAAATCCGTGCCGCTGCCGATGTGGTGATCTTGAAGCCGATCCCGCTCGGCGGGGTCAGTGAGCTGCTGCGGCTTGCGACGGCACTCGATCGGCCGGCTGTGGTGTCAGGCTCGATGGACACGTCAGTCGGGCTAGCGGCGGGGGTAGCGGCTGCCGCTGCGTTACCCGAGTTGTCGCATGCCTGCGGCCTCGGAACCGGCGCACTTCTGGCAGAGGATGTGTGCGCGAGCACGACATTGCCGGTTGGGGGACGCATCGCAGTCAGTCGCATCGATGCCGATGCTCAATTGGTTGAGCAGCATGCGATCGGCGTGGATAATCCTCGTAGAGCATTTTGGTTCGCGCGTTTGACACAGGCTGCCACGGTGCTCGGAATTCGAAGGTGATGCTGATGAAGGTGATGAAGGGTTAATCCATGACAGTCGACGACTTGCAAACACTGGTCACTGATTACAACCGCGGTGTCGCAGAGGTCGACTCTGTGATTGCTGCAGTGCCAGCTGCGCTGATGGACGCCAGCATCGACGGCGAGTGGTCACCGCGAATGGTCATTCATCACCTCGCGGACAGCGAGACGAATTCGTATGTGCGGCTACGCCGGTTGCTGGCGGAGGAGAGCGGAACGACGATTCAGGGATACGACGAAGCCCGTTGGGCCAAGGCACCCGAGCTCGGTTATGAGAGCGCCCCGATTGAGGAGTCGCTGGCGGTGTTCCGCGCAGTTCGAGCAGCATCCAGTGCGGTGCTTGCGAGGTTGAGCCTCGAAGATTTCTCCCGCCGCGGAGTCCACACCGACTCGGGGGACTACTCCCTGCAGGACTGGCTGCGCATTTACGCGGCCCACGCACTCGAGCACGCCGATCAGATCCGCCGCGCGGCCACCAACTGATCTGGACATGGCACCAACGGCAGTTGCCTGCGCGGCGTGCCGATGGCAAGGGATGCTGCCCGACTGGTATTGTTGAATCATCAACTAAATAGCAGGCTCGCTAGGTTTCGTGCCAACGAGCCGCTGCCCGCCGCTTACGTCGTCCCGTTTTCAAAGGAGCACCACATGTCCAATCTCCGCCTGGCCATCGTCATCGGCAGCACCCGCGAAGGTCGTTTCGGCGACAAGATCACCCACTGGTTCGCCGACCAGGCGCGCAGTCACAGCGGATTCGACATCGACGTCATCGACCTCGCGGACCTTCCGTTGGTGGCCGAGGGCCCCCAGCGCGGCCCGCTGCCTGCAGAGTTCAAGGAATACGCCGAGCGCATCGGTGCCGCTGACGCATTCGTGTTCTCAACCCCCGAGTACAACCACGGCTACCCTGCATCATTGAAGTCAGCTCTGGACCTCTTGGGTCAGCAGTGGTGGGGCAAGCCCTGCACGTTCCTGGGTTACGGCGGAATCTCCGGCGGGATTCGTGCCATTGAGCAACTGCGACCGGTTGTCGGCGAGCTACACATGGCAGACATTCGTGAGGCGTTCATTGCGCCCTTTGGCCCGTGGGGCTTCTTCGATAAGGAGACCGGCGAGGTGACCGATCCTGATGCTGAAGCAACTGTGGCCGCGGTTCTCAACCGTTTGCAGTGGTGGGCGCTGGCGCTGTCGGACGCACGCAAGGCGCGCCCCTTCGCGTAGGGCAGCCGATCGGCGGGGAAGGTCAACACGTCATAAGGCAGGCTTGAGCCCATGAGTGAGGTCCGTGGCAGTGTCGCGAATGCGCATGCGTTCGTGCAGCGGCTGATTGACCTCGGGTTAAAACACGCCGTCCTGTCGCCC
>RFTO01000055.1 GCA_009923375.1 Actinomycetota bacterium
TCGTAAATCGGCGTTACGTGGTGGAACTCCGTCTGAGTCACCGGAATCTCATCGTGGCGGGTGCCATCAATGTCGTAGGCGACACACACTGGGATCTTCTCAAAACCAGTAAGCACATCAAGTTTGGTGAGGAAGAAGTCAGTCATGCCGTTAACGCGAGTGGCGTAACGCGCCACCGGTGCATCGAACCAACCGCAGCGGCGTGGTCGACCAGTGGTGACACCGCGCTCGCCGCCGATGGTGCGCAAGCGCTCGCCATTGTCATCGAACAACTCGGTCGGGAAAGGTCCAGAGCCAACGCGGGTGGCATATGCCTTCAAGATGCCGATCACCCTCGTGATGCGGGTGGGGCCGATACCCGAACCCGTGCAAGCACCGCCGGCTGTCGGGTTGGACGATGTGACGAAGGGGTAGGTGCCGTGGTCGACATCGAGGAATGTTCCTTGGCCGCCTTCAAGTAACACGGTCTTGCCTGCGTCGAGTGCGTTGTTCAAGAGCAATGCGGTGTCCGCCACCATCGGACGCAGACGCTCTGCGTACTTCATCAGCACATCGAGTGTTTCCTGCGCGCTGACTTCGCGGCGGTTGAAGACCTTGACGAGCACCTGGTTCTTGTTGTGAAGCGCACCTTCAATCTTGGCGAGCAAGATTTTTTCGTCGAATAAATCCTGCACTCGCAGACCGACGCGGCCCACCTTGTCTGCATAGGTTGGTCCGATGCCGCGGCCGGTGGTGCCGATCTTTGAGTTACCGAGGAATCGCTCAGTCACCTTGTCGAGGGTCACGTGATAGGGCGCGATGATGTGCGCGTTGGCGCTCACGACCAGGAGCGATGTGTCGACTCCTTGGGCGTCCATGGCATCCAGCTCACCGAAGAGAACCTCGAGGTCGATCACCACGCCATTGCCGATCACCGGCACGCAACCGGGAGTCAGAATTCCCGAGGGGAGTAGGTGAGTGGCGAACTTCTTGCCGTCGATCACCACCGTGTGGCCGGCATTGTTTCCGCCTTGATAGCGGACGACGTAATCCACCCGAGCTCCGAGGAGGTCTGTGGCTTTTCCTTTACCCTCATCGCCCCATTGGGCACCGAGGATCACAACGGCTGGCACTTGCTACAGGCTAGCAGTCAGCTCTCTATTGGCTAAGGGCCGCAAGGACTTTTAGCGCCGCGGATTTACCGCTCAACCACGCTGCTTCCATCCGCGGCTTGCCGTGCCACCCGTCGCCGCACACGGCGATACGCGCATCTGCGTCCCAGCCACATTCCTCTTCTCGCGCGGAAGTTGGATGAGCCAGACCCCAACGGCGGGTCAAGGTGAGGATCGGCTCGGCGGTGATGTCGAGAATTGCACGGACCGCAGCAGTCATCTGCGGCCCAGCATCCTGAGCAGAATCGAAGTGCGCATGCGCTAATTCAGCTGTGCTGTGGGCGACTAATACCGGCGCAGACGTTCCCCGGCGACGGCCGTTGTCTGCAATCGAGGCGACCACATCAGAGTTGTTGACGAACCAGAAATCATCATCGGCCCAGGTGCGCTCCTGAAAGATCATGGTGTGACTGATCGTCGGCTGCCACTGGCTGGTAGCAAGTTGGGATGCAAGGAGTGGTGCGCAATCAGGTGTGAGGATTCGCAGGGCTTGAGCATCGGGCATGGCCAAGATTGCCGCATCGAAGCGTTCACCATCAATCGTCACACTCGCGGTGCCACGCCTCGGATCTGCGAGGTCGCTGCGCATCTGCTGCACCTTTGTGGCCAGACGCAATTCAAACCGCGGTGACGCAGAAAGGACTTCCACTAGATCAACGACAAGTGAACGCGTGCCACGCGTCGCGGCAAATCGCATTGGCCCACTGCTTCGGCGGCGACCGGCATCCTCAATCACAGTACAGGTGTCGAACCACGCACGGGCAAGATCACGAGCGATCCAATCCATCACGCGCGCGGAGAAATCATCACTGGATGTTGTGAAGAACGCCGCACCCACATCCACCACCTCGCCATCGGCGGCTGTGCCGGTGCCCGCGATATCCCTCACTGCCAGCCGTCCGCCAGGGTTCTCGCCCATGTCGAATATGCAGACAGAGAAACCTTGTCGAATTAACGTTTCTGCCGCAGCCACGCCAGACAATCCGCAGCCGACCACGGCCACGCGGGGTGAGGTCTGCTCAATCACGCTGGACCGCGGACATTTAAGGGGGCGAAACCAGGCATCGCTCTGTTGGTGCCCCCGCAACAGGGTGCGCCGAGGTGGGCGGCATCCGTTGAAAGGCCTTGCAAGCGGGGTTTTCGCTGCATGAACGGCACAGTACATTGTGCGCATGAGAGTGACTCTTACTGCCAAGCGCGGCCTCTCACTGGCTGCGGCATCCCTGATCGCCATAACCGCGTGTGCGGCACCTGCCTTCGCTGATGAGGCCATCATCGGTTTCGATGGTAAGACTCACGATGTCGGCGTTGCCATCGTGTCGTGTGACAACACTGAGGTCGCGTACAAGCCCGTCTTGAATCCCACCAGCGGCGCAGCTGTTGAGCTGGTCTCGCCGAATGAGAAGGACGCGCAGGCGCTTCTCAGCGGCTTGCAGCGCGGCAATCTGCCCAGCATTGCACTTTCCCCGATCATCTCTGAATCAGTAGTGCCTAAAGCACAACAGCGGGTGGTGTTCTTGGCAGGAATGATCGGCACGGCCGAGATTGACCACGGCAAGGGCAAGGAAGTTCTGTTCACCGGCAAGCGCAAGCCTTTCGCGTCATTCGCCAGCGGCTCGACAGTTCAGCGTGCCGCAGCAACCAAGGCGTTCAATGCAACCAAGGGAACTCTTGCCAACAAGTTGCTCGCGGGTGCTGCTGCACTCGAAGCAAATGGCAGCCTCGGTGTGTGTGCTGGCAAGTCCACATCGGCGGCATTACTGGTGGCCTACCGGAATGATTCGCTTTACAACACATTGCAAACATTCACACCGAGCGTTGATCCCAAGAACGCCTTCTCCGCTGGAGATTCGACAGCCCCGAGTGTTTTCGCTTCCGTACTGGTTAAGCCAGAAAGCTCCTCATCGGCCTTAACAGAATTGCGCAACCGGGTTGGCTCAGTGGCCGCTGAGCAGAAAGTTCGCGTTCAGTACAACATCTTCGTTGAAGAGGCGAAGAGCGACAAAGTCATGTGGATGAGTGCGATTGGTGCGGCGGTTGCAGCAGCGGTGATCGCGGTGCTGATATTCCGCCAGCGTCGGATGAATGCAGCCAGTGCGGCAGCCAGAAAAGATAAGAAGAAGCCGGCAACGAAGGCAACCAAGAAGTAGTGGGACATAAAGCAGCGGGGCCACCGGAGAATTTCCGGTGGCCCCGCTGCTTTATCTTGCTTGTTTTACTTCATTCGTGTGCCGGTGGAGCGCAGGTCTTCGCAAGCCTGAGTAACGCGAGCGGCCATGCCAGCTTCAGCAGCCTTGCCATAGGCGCGGGGGTCGTACACCTTCTTATTTCCGACCTCACCGTCAATCTTCAAGACACCGTCGTAGTTCTTGAACATGTGGTCCACGATCGGACGCGTGAAGGCGTATTGGGTGTCGGTGTCAATATTCATCTTGACCGTGCCGTAATCCAGCGCTTCACGAATCTCGGACAGCAGCGAACCTGATCCGCCGTGGAATACCAAGTCCAGCGGCTTGTCCTTGCCGTACTTCGCGCCCACCGCATCTTGCAGTGTCTTCAGGATGCCTGGAGTGAGCACAACATTGCCTGGCTTATAGACACCGTGAACGTTTCCAAAGGTTGCTGCGACCATGTAACGGCCGCGCTCACCCAAACCCAGTCGCTCGGCGACCATCAATGCGTCTTCCGGGGTGGAGAAGAGCTTGGCATCGTGTGATGCCTCGATGCCGTCTTCTTCGCCGCCAACGACGCCGATCTCAATCTCCAAGATCGTGCGTGCAGCGGCGCACTTATCCAGCATTTCCTCGGCGATGGTCATGTTCTCTGCCATTGAGACAGCCGAGCCGTCCCACATGTGTGATTGGAACAGCGGTTCACGGCCAGCTGCGACACGTGCAGCGGAGACATCCACCAAAGGCCGCATGAACCCATCAAGCTTTTCAACTGGGCAGTGGTCGGTGTGCAAGGCGATATTGACGTTGTACTTCGCAGCAACCACGTGAGCGAACTCAGCGAGGGCGACCGCACCGGTGACCATGTCTTTAACCAGCTGGCCGGAAGCGAACTCAGCACCGCCCCATGACACCTGAACGATTCCGTCGCTCTCCGCCTCGGCAAAACCGCGGATGGCAGCGACGATGGACTGCGATGACGTGCAGTTAATAGCTGGGTAGGCGAATGCGCCAGCTTTAGCGCGGTCGAGCATTTCGCTATAAACCTCTGGGGATGCAATGGGCATGTCAGCTCCTCAATAAACGGCGCCTGCTGGTGGCAACTTCGAATTGGGTGCACCCCCAAGCATGAACGCTCACGCCGGGGTGGGCGCAGTCCTAATCTTGTCAGACGGTCGATGCCGGCAGCGGCGGGCTATCGCTGCGGAGCAGTCGCACCGATGGGTGCGCGAGACCAGCGCAGATAGCGACAGCGATTACGGCTGCTGCCCCCCACAGGGATGGGGTCAGCCCCCATGCGCGGAAGGCTGGGCCAGCCAGAGCCAGTCCGATTGGTGCTAGCAACATGGATCCGAAGGCGTCGTAACTGCTGATTCGCGCCAGAGACTGCGCGGGAACCCCCCGCTGCAGTGTGGTGTACCACAAAGTTTGGAAGACCTCAGTGCCCACTCCGGCGAAGAAACTGGTGATGGCAATGGCCCATACAGGCAGCTGCAGTGCCATCGCACCGATGAAGCTGACAAACGTGAGCATCGCCAGCATCGCGGTGCGCATGGGCCATCTCGGGCGGATTTTGAAGCCGATCACGGCTCCTGCGAGGAAGCCCACGGATTCGGCCGTGATCACAATCGCCCAACTCGTGGCGCCTTCGTAATGCTCCTTCATGAGCACCGGGCCGAGCACATTGTGAGCGCCGTAGAAGAACATCAAGATGAAAGCGAAGCTGATGACGATGACGAACACCCATCGCGTTGCGCGGAACTCTCCCCACCCGGTTTTGAGTTGCTGCCAGGTGGTGTCCTTCGAGCTGCTTGGGAGAATCAAGCTGCGCAATGTCCACACCAAGGCGCCGGCAACGATGAAGGTGAAAGCGTCGAAGAGCAGAGCCCACGGCGCCCCAATCGTGGCGACTACCAATCCGGCGCTGGCCCCGCCAAGGATGCTTGCTCCTGCGGAGACACCAGAGATCATTGAGTTTGCCGACTGCAATTTGTCAGCGGGTACAACCGCTGGTGCGACGCTGGTAAATGATGGATACCAAATCGCGTGCAGGAAACCGGTGATGCTGGCGAAGCCAATCAGCATTGGGACGGTAATGAGGTGCGTCAGAAATAGCACAGCCTGTGCAATCAACAGCAGACCGAGGATCATGTCGGAACCAGCGATAGCGCGGATGCGGCCGATGCGATCAGCCCACACCCCGCCGAAGGGGAGCACCGCGACGACTACCGCAGCTTGGACTCCGAGAATGATGCTCAATGAGGTCGCCGTGGCATTCGGCAATCCGAGCACCGCAAACGCAAGGGCTACCGGCGCCATTCCGTTACCCAGGTTGGAGATGATTCTCGCCGCGAGGAACGCACGGAAGTGAGGCAGCCGCGCTAACTCGTGCAGATCACTCATTGCAGGCCTTCCTCACCGGACGAGTCGCCTCGACGTCATCGGTCCATGATTGGTGGCAACTCTAGGATGCACTCATGCCGAACCATGCCGTGTATGCCGTCATGCATGCCAGTTTCTTCGGCGACTTACTGTCGGATGCGTGGTGGGCGTCGCTGCCCGCTTGGTTGGTTTATTTGCTCGTCATCGGCATTGTTTTCGTGGAAACCGGCCTGCTGGTGGGGGCGTTCTTCCCTGGCGACACCATCCTCTTCATCGCTGGCGGGCTTGCTGCCTTACCAAATGCCAGTGTGAATGTGTGGGCTTTGAGCATTGGTGTGTTCTTGGCTGCGTTCATTGGCGATCAAGTGGGCTACGTGACCGGGCGGAAGCTCGGTCGTCCCTGGCTGCAACGGCAGACCAGCCCACGGATGCGTCGTGCGTTGGAGCGCACTGAGAGTTTCCACATCCGCTACGGCTGGTGGGCTGTGATCGTGGGTCGTTACATCCCCTGGGTTCGAACCTTCATCCCAGTGGTCGCGGGCGTCGGCAGGATGCCTTACTTCTCATTCCTCTATGCGAATCTCGTTGGCGCGTTGTGTTGGGGTGCGGGGATGCCGTTACTCGGTTATTGGTCATTTCACCTGCCATGGGTGAAGAAGTTGACGTATGTGGTGTTCGCGATATTCGTCATCGGTTCCGCGATCTCCGCCATTCGTTGGAGCGTCCTCGATCGACGCGAGCGCCGCAACGGCGGCAATGCCGCTGGCGTATAGCCTTGCTGAGTGCTCTCCGTTCATAGCCTTGTGACCTTTCTCCAAGACAACAGCAGCTGGGCGCTTGCAATCGCCTGCATCGTTCTCTTCAGCGAATGTGCGTTCTTCCTCGCCTGCTTCTTTCCCGGCGACACACTTCTATTCGCAGTGGGCATGGTCATCAGCCCAGCCACGGGGCATCAAATCACCACACCCCTGTGGCTCGCCATCACATGCATGGCCACATCCGCGTTCCTAGGTAACGCAGTCGGTTACTGGATGGGGGCGAAGGTCGGGCCGCGATTGTTCCAGCGGGAGGAATCGCGTTTCTTCAAGAAGCATTACGTCGCCGACGCCCACGATTTCATGTTGAAACACGGCGCGAAGGCCATCGTCTTGGCGCGCTTCCTGGCCATCGTCCGCTCATTCATCACCGCAGTCGCTGGGATTGCCTCGATGCCCATGCGAGTGTTTCTCACTTGGTCTGCAGTCGGCGCGATCCTGTGGACCGCCAGTTTGACCTATGCGGGCTATGCGCTCGCTGATGTGCCGTTTGTGGCAAAGAATGTGGAGTACATCGTGGTCGGCATCATCGTCGTGTCGGCGGTGCCGCTGGTGCTTGCCGCTTGGCGCGGTGCGCGCAACGGCCGCACGCAGGCGTAATCAGGAGCGGGGCGGGTAAAACCGAGGGTAATAATTACCCTTTAACTGAAAGGGATTCCTTCAGGCACCGCAGCAATGGTCACGGCAATTGACACCCGCAATCGATACTGGGGGAACTCGAGGCGATGCACCTCTGCGGCGTTACGCCA
>RFTO01000056.1 GCA_009923375.1 Actinomycetota bacterium
AGATGACCTGCAGACGCAGATCAATGACGTCAACGCCGGTATCACCGACCAGAGTGCATCCAACGACGAGAACTTCACCTCGTTGTCCGACGCACTGGGAGAATTGGCTGCCGACCACCTTGCATTGAGCAACACGGTCGACACGAACACCAACGACATCACCGACCTGCAGTCTGCAGTCGATGCATTCGGTGCACAGTTCGACGCAGTGACCGAGAACGCTGATGCCTTGCACGATGAGGTCGACGCTAACCACGAAGAGCTCGACATGTACATCAGCGACAACGACGCAGCCCTGGCTGCCGCTATTGCTAACGCAGCCACTGCTGTGGCTGACGAGACAGACCGTGCAAGCACCGCAGAGGCAACGCTTGACGACCAGATGCAGGGTTACGCAGATGACCTGCAGACGCAGATCAATGACGTCAACGCCGGTATCACCGACCAGAGTGCATCCAACGACGAGGACGCACTGGGTGCCTTGGCTGCCGATCAGCTTGACTTGAGCGCCGCTTTCGACGTTCAGACCAACAACGCCACCGACCTGCAGGCTGCAATCGACTTGCTGAACAGCAACTTCGACGCTGCCAACGCTGCTGCCGGTGACAACTTCGATGCAGTTAACGCTGCTGTTGCCGCCTTGGTGACTGCGGACGCTACCTCGAATGCTGCAATTGCTGCTCTCCAGACCGCGAGCGACGCTGCAGCAACTGCTGCCGGCGCCCTTGCTGCCACGGTGACTACTAACAGCAACGACATCGAGCAGATCAAGTCTGACTTCGGCACCTTGGCGGCGAACTACGCCACCACGGACACCGCAGTCGACTCGTTGTCCCACAACGTTGACTCGGTCGTCACGCAACTTGCTGCGGTATCCGCAGCTACCACCGTCAACAGCAACGACATTGAGACGTTGAAGGCGCAGTTTGCAAACCAGGGGGCCTCCACGGACACCGCGGTCGCTAACTTGGGTGTCAGCGTTACCAACATCCTTGCCTCACTTGACTGGATTAATTATAGACTCGGTGAGCACCAGCGAGACATCAATTCGTTGGTGGCGCGGGTTAACAGCCTGGAAGAATCAGTGCAGATCCTGCAGTATCGGCTCGACCACCCGTGATCACACTGAGTAATCACAATCAGTAAGCAGGTGAGGCCGCCCCGGATTACCGGGGCGGCCTCACTTCTTTGTATCTGCTGTGAGAGCCGACGAGGGGACTTGAACCCCTAACCGCTCGATTACAAGTCGAGTGCGCTACCAGTTGCGCCACGTCGGCGTTGGCGGAGAACCGCCGCACCTGCAGAGCGTACCCAAGGGTTTGCCAGAGCTTGCGCAGGGGAATAACTGCGTTTATGAGCACCGACTCCCTTGTGCTCGTGGCCAACCGCTTGCCGTGGCTGCGAGGCCCCGATGGGGGTTGGAGATCCTCCCCTGGAGGGCTGATTGGGGCCCTGCACCCCATCGCTCATCGTCGCCCAACCACATGGGTGGGACTAAGCGCCGCGGCCGATGGCGTCACCATCCACGGGGATGATTCGTCCGGCGATGGCCAACAGCAGGATCCTTGGCCGTGTGCATGCGGCTGTGTGGAAGTGCGCGTGCATTCCGAGGCCGCTGAATCCCACTACAACGGGGTGTGCAACGCCGCTTTGTGGCCCACCTACCACGATGCAGTGATCCCCAGTGAATACAGCGGTGAGAACTGGTCAAGCCACGAGATTGTTACCCGTGCATTCGCCGATGCCGTAGCTTCACATGCCGCACCGGGTGCTGTCGTGTGGATTCACGACTACCAACTCCAACTTCTGCCCAAGCCGCTTCGGCAGCAACGACCCGATTTAGCCATCGGTTTCTTTTTGCATATCCCCTTCCCGCCACCTGAGATATTTATGCGATTGCCGTGGCGACAGGCGATTGTGGACGGATTGCGCCATGCACATGTCATCGGCTTCCAGACTGCGCAGTGTTTGGGGAATTTTCGACGAGTGCTGTCTATGACTGCCGACGCCGATTTACCGTGGTCGCCAGAGCTACAACCTCGTCTTGTTGTGGCCCCCGTCAGCATCGATACAGCCCGACTTGCGGCTGCCGCCGGGGCTCAGTCGACTGTTTTTGCTGCACAGCAACTGCGCAAGCAACTAGGCGATCCCAAAGTGCTACTCCTGGGTGTGGACCGGCTGGACTACACCAAAGGACTTGTCCAAAAGGTACGAGCGGTGCAATCGCTTCTGGCTGACGGCTCGGTGGATTCCTCGCAGGTGATCTTCCTCCAGATCGCAAGTTCCACGCGAGTCGGCAATGTGATGTATAGGCAGGAGGCGGAGCGGATGAGCCGAGCCTTCGGTGCGGCAATCGGCGCCACTAGCACAGCCGCGCACACACCGATTCGGCTCATTACCCAGGCGATCGAATCAGATTCATTGACGCATTACTTCGCGGCAGCAGATGCGATCTTGGTCACGCCATTGCGAGACGGCATGAATTTGGTGGCGAAGGAATACGTCACCGTGAAATCTGGATTACGCAATGCTGGTCAGCTGCACGCTGGTGCCTTGGTGCTTAGTGAATTCGCTGGAGCTGCATATGACCTCATCGACGCTTACCTTGTGAACCCATATTCGATCGACACTCTGCGCGAGGGGATGATGCATGCGGTGCATGACCCCCTCATTGAACGGCAGCGGCGGCTGGACTCATTAGCAGCGACTGTCGCCAACCACACGACCTTCGATTGGGCGGATGGCTTCTTAGCCACGTTGAGTAAGGCCGCTCAACGTCAGGTAATCGAGCTGCGGCCCCGCGCGAGGCGCGTGGCTTGAGCATGATCAGCTCCGAGTTACATGAGGCGATTCGTGCAGTTGCCCGCGTGCCGCAGTTACTCGTCGGCTGCGACTACGACGGCACCCTCGCACCTTTGCAAGATGACCCCACGCAAGCGCTGCCGCTACCCGAGGCGGTAGCCGCAATTCGTGCAGTGGCCGCACTCGCCGCCACCACTGTCGTGGTGGTGTCTGGTCGGTCGCTGCGTGACCTTGCAACTCTCTCCCGCTTACCGTCTGAGATTCACCTCGTCGGCAGCCACGCTGGCGTGATTCAAGCGGCACTTGCTCTGGAGCGGCACGACCACCGCTCGCGCTAGGCTCTCCGCGTGGCCAGCGTGGAGTTCATCGGTGCGTCGCACACGTACCCCAAACAAGAGAAACCCGCTGTCAGCAACCTGTCCATGGCGGTTCGTGACGGCGAACTCATCACCATCGTCGGACCGTCCGGCTGTGGGAAGTCCACGACACTGCGAATGCTCGCCGGCTTGGAAGCACTAGACACCGGCGATGTACTCATCGGCGGCATCGATGTCACACAAATGCCTACTCGCGAGCGTGATGTCGCGATGGTCTTCCAGAACTACGCGCTCTACCCGCACATGAGTGTTGCTGAGAACCTCGGATTCGCCTTGAGAGTCGCCGGCTTGAAGCGCGACGAAATCGAACGTCGCATTGCCACTGCGGCCGAGATGCTCGATTTAACTGAGGTGCTCAATCGTCGGCCGCGAGCGCTCTCTGGTGGCCAACGGCAACGGGTGGCCATGGGGCGTGCTGTTGTGCGCCAGCCAAAGGCGTTCCTCTTGGATGAACCGCTGTCCAATCTCGACACTCCCCTTCGCGTGCAGACGCGAATTGAACTAATGGCCATGCAACGCACGCTTGGTGCGACCATGCTTTACGTCACACACGATCAAGCCGAGGCCATGACCATGGGCAGTCGAGTGGCTGTGATGAACAACGGGACTTTGGAGCAGTTTGGAACCCCGCAGGAGATTTACGACCAGCCAGAAAGCATGTTCATCGCCCGCTTCGTCGGAACCCCGGCGATGAACTTGATTCATGCGCGCGCATCTGGCGGACTTGCCCAAATCGCGAATCTTCGATTGCCTACACCCACTCATGCTCCTGCAGATGTGGTGATTGGGATCAGACCCGAGGATGTTGAGATAAACGACGTCTCCCCACTGCGAGCGACAATCGAGCGGTTTGAAGTCCCTGGTGCTGAGACGTATCTCTACTGCGTCGCCGCCGGAATTGAGGAACCGCTAGTTGTCCGCACAGCGGCTCGCAGTGGCTACGGCCCAGGAGATCAGATTGGTATTCAGCTTCCCGAAACTGCCTTGCATGTGTTCGACGCAGCCACAACCCGCCGCGTCTAATCATCAGCGTCGGACTCGCGCTGCCTCATAAAGTGCGACGCTCGCTGCAACCGATGCATTCAATGACTCCGTCGACGTGGTCATCGGGATCTGGGCGATGATGTCGCAAGTCTCGCGAACCAAACGGGAGATCCCGTCACCTTCAGCACCAATCACGATTACCGTTGGACCATCGCACAACTTTGCTGCAGCCTCATGGATGAAGTCATCGCCATCGGCATCCATTCCGATAACAAAGCAGCCGGCTTGCTTGTATTCCTTCAATGTCCGAGCAATGTTTGTGACCTGAGCAACGGGGATCCGTGCGGCCGCTCCAGCGCTGGTTTTCCATGCAGCTGGGGTGACCGACGCTGCGCGCCGCTCGGAGATAACAACGCCTGTCGCTCCGAAAGCCGCACAGGAGCGGATGATTGCGCCGAGGTTGCGGGTGTCAGTGATGCCGTCAAGCACCATGATTAAGGGCAGGGCCACCTTGGGGAAGGTGGATGCGTCTGCGTAGGTGTAGGCAGGCACTCGCATTGCCAGACCTTGATGCGCAGACTTATTCGTCATTCTGTCCAGATCGCTGCGCGAGGCGTCGAGCAAGTTGAGTCGGCGAGCGCGACAGATGTCGAGCACCTCGCGGATGCGTTCGTCCATGTCGATGCCGGTCATCACATAGACCGCGTCAACGGGAATACCAGCCTGCAAGGCCTCCAATGTCGCATTACGACCGATCACCCAGTCACCTGCAGCTGGGCGGCCGGTCTTACGAGGTGCTCGCGATGACGTGGATGTGCGGCTCGAGGTGGAGCGGGACGATGACGTGGATGTGCGGCTCGAGGTGGAGCGAGTGGAGCCCCCACGGCTAGCAGCGGCACGAGGTGCGCCCCCGCGGCTTGCAGGTGCGCCCCCGCGGCTTGCAGGTGCACGGCCACCTTCAGTTCGGCCTGCACGTCCCACTTCTGCACGTCCGCCTGCTGCACTCGCACCCTTCGCACGCGATGGTGGGGCGCTCTTCGAAGGTGCTGCCTTTTTAGCGACGGACTTCTTGGCGGCAGCAGCTTTCTTCGCAGCTGGGTGATACGGGCGATCCACAGCCTTGGGAGTCGGTCCACGACCCTCCAAGCTGGATTTGTTCCTACCGCCGGCCCCCACCACCTTGGCCTTCTTGGTGGATGGCTTGCGCACTGCGCCACGCCGTGATGAGTTACCTGCCATGTCTACGCCTCACTTCGCTCGGCCAACGACCAGCGGGCGCCGTCAGCGGTATCTTCGATTTCCACACCGGCCAGCGCGAGACGATCGCGAATGGCGTCTGCACTAGTCCAATCCTTCTGAGCCCGAGCATCCATGCGAGCCGCTAACTGCTCGGCAACTAAGGATTCAAGGGCCGCATGCGCTCGGTCATCCGCTGCCACATTTGTCCACGCATCTGCGAGCGGATTGCAGCCGAGAACATCGAGCATGGCCACCACCTCAGCCAGCACAGCGGCAGCCGCTTGAGAATCACGATCGGCAAACGCTTGCTGCCCAACAGAAGTGCGCCCAAAGAGGACAGCTAGCGCCGCTGGCACACCCAAATCATCATTCATCGCGGCGGCGAACTCTGCCGGAATCGCCTCGAGGCCGTGCATACTCGGCGCGCCGAACATCTCAACTGCCCGCTCAACAAATGCTTCAATCCGGCGAAATGCAACAGCTGACTCCTGCAATGCGTCAAATGAGAATTCGATCATGCTGCGGTAGTGGGCGCTGGCGAGATACCAACGAAGTTCGACCGGCCTGGAAATCTTGACCACTTCGGTGACAAGGAGCGAGTTGCCCAGACTCTTGCTCATTTTCTCGCCCGATGTTGTCACCCAGGCGTTGTGCAGCCAGTAGTTCGCGAAATCGTCGCCAGCCGCGCGACTCTGAGCGATCTCGTTCTCATGATGCGGGAAGACAAGATCCAACCCGCCGCCGTGGATATCAAACTGCGAACCGAGGTAGTAGTTCGCCATGGCCGAGCACTCGAGATGCCACCCGGGCCGACCCGCTCCCCATGGCGAAGGCCATGCGGGCTCACCGGCTTTGGCGCCCTTCCATAGCGCGAAGTCGCGAGGGTCCCGCTTCCGGTCGAGAAAGTCACTGTCGGCGGCATTTTGCATGTCAGGAATCTGCTGCCCGGAAAGTGCGCCGTAATCTGCGAACGACCCGACGCTGAAATAAACATCACCGTCCACCGCGTAAGCCGAACCGCGCTCGATGAGGCGCTCCATCAACTCAATCATCTGCGTGATGTGGCCGGTGGCGCGTGGCTCCACCGTCGGGCGAACACAGCCGAGGATGTCATAAGCATGACCGAAAGCGCGCTCGTAATCAGCCGCGACAGCCCACCAGGGCCGCTCCTCATGAACAGCCTTGTGCAAGATTTTGTCGTCAATGTCGGTGACGTTACGGACGAGTGTGACATCGCAACCGTTAGCACTCAGCCAACGCACCAGCACATCAAAGGACACAGCGCTACGCACATGTCCCACATGAGGCTGCGCCTGCACTGTGGCCCCGCAAATGTAAATAGACGCCTTGCCTGGCACCATCGGCATGAAAGGGCGATGGCTGCGCGATGCAGTGTCATAAAGCGATAACGACATCAGCCAACCTCCCTGTGCACACTGTTCCATGCGCACGACTTCATGATTGCACTCGGCTGACTGTCGCAGATGCAATCGCCGCTAGGCCTTCACCGCGGCCGGTGAGCCCCATTCCATCGGTGGTCGTCGCGCTTACGACGACTGCCACCCCGATAGCGGCAGACAGTACTTCCTGCGCCTCGATTCGCCGCGGACCGATCTTCGGCGAATTACCGATGATCTGCACACTTGCAGATGTCGGCTGCCAGCCTTGGGTAGCCAATCGCTTAACCGACTCGATCAGGAGAGTGACTCCGCTGGCCCCACTCCACTGCGGCTCGTCCACACCGAATTGCTGACCGAGGTCGCCGAGTCCGGCGGCGGCAAACAACGCATCGCATAACGCATGTGCGGCGACATCGCCATCTGAGTGACCGGCAAGTGCTGGAGCATCAGG
>RFTO01000057.1 GCA_009923375.1 Actinomycetota bacterium
CCTTTGGCGAGGTGGGTCTTGCGGGCGAGATCCGCAATGTGAACGCGGCAGCCCGTCGACTCAGCGAAGCTGTCCGGATGGGCTTTACCCACGCAATCTGTCCGGCAGATTCTGGCAGCGCGACAAGAAACACTCCCGTGGCTGGGCTGACCATCGCCGAGGTGGCCGATGTCCGCGATGCCCTCGCCGCTTTGCCGACCAACTGATCTATCCCCCGCTTCAGTTGCTTCACTCATGCTTCGCAGGACGGAGGCGGACGGCTGCGACGAATTTCTCTCTGAGCGATTCGCATAACGCACCTGCTCGCTCTTAGACTTCACACGTTCGCAGTGCCCTGCCTCCCGCCAGAAGGATCGTCGTGCCTGATTCAGTTACCACTATCGATGCGGTGCGACGCGATACTTTGCGCCTGCTCGCACCTGGCACGGCCCTTCGTGACGGCCTAGAGCGCATCTTGCGCGGCAACACCGGTGCGTTGGTGATCCTCGGAACCGATCGCACAACGGACTCGATGCTCTCCGGTGGGTTCCCCATCGATGTGCCGTTCTCGGCGACTCGTTTGCGGGAGTTGGCGAAAATGGATGGTGCCATCGTTGTTGATTCCGATGTGACGACAATCATCTCGGCGAACGTTCAACTTCTGCCAGATCCCACGATCCCCACCGATGAAACCGGCACACGTCACCGCACTGCAGATCGTGTGTCAAAACAGACGGGCTTCCCCGTTATCTCAGTTTCCAAATCCATGAACATGATCGCGCTTTATCAAAATGGCATCCGGCACGTGATTGAGGACTCGTCGGCGATCTTGGCCCGCGCCAACCAAGCAGTTGCCACTCTTGAGCGTTACAAAATGCGCCTTGATGAAGTCCAACGCAATCTTTCCGCGTTGGAGATTGAGGATCTCGTCACCATTCGAGATGTCGCAAGTGTCGCCCAAAGGACGCAGATGGTGCTGCGTATCGCCGAGGAAATCGAGGCTTATGTCGTTGAGCTCGGCACCGACGGCCGCCTGATTTCCTTACAACTCGAGGAATTGATGGCTGGCGTAGCTGCCGAAAGGGCCCTGATCCTTCGCGATTACACACCGCTGCGGATCGGCCGAAAGACGCGCACCCCGGAGCAGGCATTCGCGGACTTGGATTCCCTCGACAGTACGCAGTTACTTGACCTAGCAGCAGCCGCGACCGCAATCGGGTTCGCAGCAGCGCCAGATCTGCTTGACCAACCCATCAGCGCCCGCGGTTATGGCTTGCTTTCACTGATGCCTCGAATCCCCGAGAGCATCAGCGAGCGCATCGTTGCGCACTTCAAGTCGTTGAAGGACCTCTTGGCAGCTAGCACCGATGACCTACAGGCAGTTGAAGGCGTTGGTGAAACGCGCGCCCGTTCGATCCGTGACGGGCTTTCGCGTATCGCCGAGTCCAAATTGATGGAGCGCTTTAGCTAGTGAGCGCGCAGGCGGCAGATGCCGTCATCGAGTGGTACTCGCACAATCGTCGGGACCTACCGTGGCGTAAATCTGGAACCACCGCGTGGGGTGTGATCGTGTGCGAAGTAATGGCGCAGCAAACGCCGGTGACACGAGTGGCGCCCCAATGGGTGGCGTGGATGCAGCGATGGCCGACCCCTGCCGAACTTGCTGCAGCAACACCGGCGGAGGTGCTCGTTGCGTGGGATCGCCTGGGCTACCCGCGGCGTGCTTTGAGGCTGCGTGAGTGTGCCATCGCACTCACCAATGATCACGACGGCCACGTGCCAGCGGATTACACCTCGTTGATCGCCTTGCCAGGAATCGGTGATTACACCGCTAGTGCAGTGCTTGCTTTCGCCTTCGGGAAGCGGGCGCTGGTGATGGACACCAATGTGAGACGAGTTGCGGCGCGCGCATTTGGCGGCGTGGCTCATCACAGACCGCATGTCACATCCGCTGAGCGGCGGGCATTGGATGAGGTGACGCCGTCTGGCGCGACTGCCGCTATGTTCTCGCAGGCGATGATGGAGCTTGGCGCCATTGTGTGTCGCCCTGAACCGGCATGTGGTTCGTGTCCGCTTGAGCAAGTGTGTCAATGGCGCGCTAACAGCCATCCTCCGGCAGAACATCGTGCGCGCAGACCGCAGGCCTTCGCAGGTACTGACAGGCAGGTACGAGGGCTGATCATGAACCTGCTGCGCGGTGCGCAACCTGCGGCAGTCCCACATGCGGCTATTGAGGGGGCATGGCATGACTCATCTCAAATTCAGCGAGCGTTAGCCAGCCTCCTGGCCGATGGCCTAGCCGAAAAGACTGAAGGCGGGAGCTTTTCGCTTCCCGCCTCCAGTACTTGAGTTATTTGATTTACTTCCGCGCGTCAGTCCTCGGTCTTCGCCAAGTCGACGACTGGCGGCGCATCCGGCGCCTCTGTCTTCGGCTCGCTGCGGAAGGTGAACGCACCTTCGGCGCCCTCGCCAGCGAAGTCGACCACGATCATCTCGCCAGGGCCAAACTCGCCGAACAGCATCTTCTCGCTTAACGGATCCTCAAGCTCCCGCTGGATCGTTCGGCGAAGTGGGCGAGCACCGAGCACTGGGTCGTAACCGCGACGCGCCAGTTCCGCCTTTGCTGCGGATGTGAGGACCAGACCCATCTTCTTGGCCTGCAGCCGCTTATCCACGCCCGCAAGCATCAAGTCGACGATCTCGACAATCTCCTCTTGTGACAGTTGCGAGAACACGACGATGTCATCGATACGGTTGAGGAACTCAGGGCGGAAGTGCTGCTTGAGCTCGTCGTTCACCTTCAACTTCATTCGTTCGTAGTTGCTGATGGCCGTGTCACCGCCGGCAAACCCGAGGTTCATTCCCTTGACCACATCGCGGCTACCAAGGTTGGTCGTCATGATGATGATGGTGTTCTTGAAGTCGACCACGCGACCCTGGGCGTCAGTCAAGCGACCGTCTTCCAGAATCTGCAGCAGCGAGTTGAAGATATCCGGGTGCGCCTTCTCGATTTCATCGAAAAGAACCACGGAGAACGGCTTGCGGCGCACTTTCTCGGTGAGCTGACCGCCCTCTTCGTAACCAACGTATCCAGGAGGGGCGCCAAAGAGGCGCGAGACGGTGTGGCGCTCGGCGTACTCGCTCATGTCGAGCATGATCAAGGACGATTCATCACCGAATAAGAACTCAGCCAGAGTCTTGGACAGCTCGGTCTTACCGACACCAGATGGGCCGGCGAAGATGAACGAACCGCCTGGGCGCTTCGGGTCCTTCAGGCCGGCACGAGTGCGGCGAATCGCTTGTGAAAGAGCGGTAACAGCTGCTTCCTGCCCGATAACTCGGCGATGCAGCTCGGTTTCCATCTTCAACAAGCGAGCCGATTCCTCCTCCGTCAGCTTGAACACCGGAATGCCGGTGGCCACTGCGAGCACCTCTGCGACAGTCTCCTCATTCACCTCGGCGACGATGTCCATGTCGCCGTTCTTCCACTCGCGCTCTTTCTCAGACTTGGTGGCAATGAGTTGGCTCTCCTTGTCCCGCAAGGTGGCGGCCTTCTCGAAGTCTTGTGAGTCGATCGCAGATTCCTTCTCGCGACGAACTTCCTCGATTTGGTCATCAAAGGCGCGCAACTCCGGCGGAGATGTCATTCGGCGGATGCGCAGGCGCGCACCAGCCTCGTCGATGAGGTCGATCGCCTTGTCTGGCAGGAAGCGGTCGGAGATGTAACGGTCAGCGAGGGTGGCCGCCGCTTCAATCGCCTTGTCCGTGATGGTCACCTTGTGGTGCGCCTCGTAACGATCGCGGATTCCCTTGAGGATCTCGATCGTGTGGGCAACCGACGGCTCATCCACCTGGATTGGCTGGAAGCGACGCTCCAGCGCCGGGTCCTTCTCCACGTACTTGCGGTATTCATCAAGGGTGGTCGCTCCGATGGTCTGCAGTTCGCCTCGGGCGAGCATCGGCTTGAGAATGCTGGCAGCATCGATGGCACCCTCAGCTGCTCCAGCGCCGACAAGAGTGTGCATCTCATCGATGAACAGGATGATGTCGCCGCGGGTGCGAATTTCCTTGAGGACCTTCTTCAAGCGCTCCTCGAAATCTCCGCGGTAACGCGACCCAGCGACCAACGAACCCAGGTCAAGTGAGTAAATCTGCTTATCTTTAAGGGGTTCGGGCACGTCACCTCGAACAATCATCTGGGCCAAACCCTCGACGACGGCGGTCTTACCAACGCCAGGCTCGCCGATTAACACAGGGTTGTTCTTAGTGCGGCGACTAAGGATCTGCATGACGCGCTCAATCTCGCGGGCACGACCGATGACCGGGTCGAGCTTGCTCTCGCGCGCGGCAGCGGTGAGGTTGCGACCGAACTGGTCGAGTACGAGCGAGGTCGACGGAGTCCCCTCGGCAGGGCCGGAGCTGGGCTCCTTACTCTGAAAGCCACTGAGGAGCTGAATAACTTGCTGGCGAACACGGTTTAAGTCAGCACCCAACTTAACCAGCACCTGCGCGGCAACACCTTCGCCTTCGCGAATGAGTCCAAGCAGGATGTGCTCAGTGCCGATGTAATTGTGCCCAAGGCCGAGCGCCTCGCGCAAAGACAACTCGAGCACCTTCTTGGCGCGCGGGGTGAAGGGGATGTGACCGGAAGGAGCCTGCTGACCCTGACCGATGGTCTCCTGCACCTGCTCGCGCACGGCATCGAGGGAAATGTTCAAGGCCTCAAGCGCTTTCGCAGCGACGCCCTCACCTTCATGGATGAGCCCTAAAAGAATGTGCTCAGTGCCGATGTAGTTGTGATTGAGCATCCGCGCTTCTTCTTGCGCCAACACCACAACTCGTCGCGCACGATCGGTAAACCGCTCGAACATGGCACTCCTCCTTCGCTCGCTGACCCCGTCGGCCGGATGCGAATCCGCCGACGCGTGAGTTTGACTTTATCGGGCGCGCCGCCGGCTTGCACAAGCCGCCGTCACTCCTTGGATACCCGCCGCGCGCTCTCGGTTCCCCTGTGCCCGACATGCGGTTACATTCCGCCCCCTTAACAACGCCGTTGCGGCCCCCGTTGTTCCCATTCCCATCGAGGAAAACCAACCCAAGCGGCTGGGTGCCAGCGGGCCGGCGAGGAACATGAGGCAAGGGGCTACATGGGAACTGGCGGAGGACTCCAGGCGAGCTAGTCGCATATGGCAACAGCCCGGCTGCCGCTGAACTCCCCCACGGGACAGCGACAACCGGGCCGTTGTGTGCCCAACCCCACCATCAGGGTCAGACATCCCCCTTGCCGTGAGCGCTAGGTGATGCCGAATGTCCCACTCGGCAGCACCCACGCACGTCTATTGAGTACTTACTCAGCGCTGTGAAGCGATGTACTTGCTGATGATCTGCGAGGACAGACGGCCACGCTCACTGACGGCCATGCCCTTGCCCTTGGCCCACTGCCGCACGGCTGCCGGGTTAATCCCGCTGTTGCCGCCGGAGACCTTCAGCCGACTAGCTGCCGATGGGTGGCCGGTACTGCGAGCAGTTGCAGCTCTCTGGGCTGAGGAAGCGCCAGCGCGGGCGCCGACAGCGATGCAGGCTGGGACACGAGTCACCGGAGCGAGCAACGAAGCCGATGTTGGTCGACCTGGCTTGCGGGTGGTGCGGGCCGCCTTGATGTAACGGGACAGCGTCGCCCGCAGGGCGGTGGCATTGCGCTTTGACAAGTCGATTTCGTACGTGATGCCGTCTAATGCAAACGACATGGTCTCGTCAGCGTTACCGCCATCGAGATCGTCGTGCAACATCACCTGAATCTTGCGAGACATGGGACTCCCTTCGAGCCATTTTGGTGTGGATTCCGCCAGCGCGTGTGCGCGGGTAGGTCCGCTATCAGGCGAAATCATGGGGAAGAGCGCAAACTCCTTTCGGTGGTTTGATCGCATTTAGCCCGTGTGTGCGTATGCAAGTAGCCCAATTCGGCTATGCCTGCTCTTAGGTGCTGCTTAATGCTGATGGTGCATCATTTGCCTTATGCGCGTACTCGTTGTTGATGATGACCCGTCAATTCGCCGTTCTTTGGAACGTGCATTGACATTCGATGGCCACAAAGTCACCACAGTCGCCAATGGTGCGGCCGCAATCGGCGAAGCGATTAAGCCAGATGAATACGACGTTGTAGTGCTCGATCTCGGATTACCGGATATCGATGGCCTCGATGTCTGCAAGACCATCCGCGTCACCGGTTTGGATATCGCGATTCTTGTGCTGACAGCGCGCGGAGCTGTCGGAGACAAGGTCGCTGGCCTCGACGCTGGCGCGGATGATTACTTAGCGAAACCTTTTGATTTACGTGAGCTGACCGCCCGCTTGCGGGCTCTCACCCGCCGAGCTTCTCGAACACAGGAAGACGGGAGTTCTGAGGTGTTGTCGCTTGGCGACCTCACATTGGAGCCGGATGCTCACCGCTGCCGCCGAGGTTCTCGAGAAGTTCCACTCACTCGTACGGAATTCGCACTTCTTGAGGTCTTGATTCGCAATGCGAACATCGTGGTCACTCGCGATCGCCTACTTGATCGAGTGTGGGGTTGGGATGGGGACACCTTGTCCAACTCACTTGATGTTTACATCGGCTATCTGCGCAGGAAGCTGGAGGCTGACGGCGAATCGCGGCTCGTGCACACTGTGCGCGGCATCGGTTACGTGCTGCGCGAACAATCATGACCCTGCAACGCAAACTCGCTCTGGGTAGCGCCCTGGCTGTTCTCATCAGCGCACTGGGCGCAACCGCGCTTATCGTTTACACCATTCGCGATGTGCAGAACGCCCAAGTCAATGAGTTGATGAGGGCGAGACTGGTCTCCGCATTGCCGACGGAGCCGATTCGAACACCGGATGTTTTCGGTAACGCCACCTCTGAGGTGTATCTACCGCAGGACCTCCTTGGTGAATTGAATCGCACTGAACGGACGCGAGGGTTTAGCAGTGCCAATGGCCCGG
>RFTO01000058.1 GCA_009923375.1 Actinomycetota bacterium
GATCGCTCGACCGAGAAGGACGGCGATGGCCAATCCTGCGGCTGCACCGAAGCCGTTGCTCACAGGGTTGGAGCCGGCACTGCTTGCGGTCCACAGGAATAGGGCAGTCTCGACGCCTTCGCGTGCCACGGCAACAAATGCGATGCCGGCTACTGCTGCAGGGCCGAGGTTCATGGCGATGTTGAGTTTGCCTTGAAGGTCGGAGCGCATGCTTCGAGCCGTTCGCTTCATCCAGAAGATCATCCACGTGACTAAACCGACCGTGGCAATTGACATGACGCCAGCGAAGATCGGCTCGCCGGTTTCACCCAGGCTGCCAGCAGCGGAGTTCAACATCAGCGCCACAGCGACGCTCACACCGAGTGCTCCGGCAACGCCGGCCCACAGTGAGCGAGCCAACGCCTTGCGGTCACTGCGCAGCACATAAGCCAGCAGTATGCCGACAACGAGCGCGGCTTCAAGGCCCTCACGCAAGCCGATGATGGCGTTGGAGAACACTGCGAACCCCTCAATCAGTCAGGCAGCCAGTCAGGTGCTGCGGTAAGCGCACGCATCCTCGCGATTACTTGTGCGAAGGACCCTTGCGCTTAGGTTTACCTAACCTTACCACAGGCTGCTTAGGTATGCCTAACCTGACCTGACTTTAGGCTGGATTCAGACATTTCCGCAGAATGTCCGCTGTCTGGTCGATTTGCCACGGGCGCACCGATAGCGAGGAGAGGTAGCCCTCCAAGTCATCTGGCGGCTGCCAGCACACCCGGCGGACGACATCGGGCTTGATCAAGTTCTCCAGCGGCAGATTCAACTCCTCGGCATGACTGCTGAGCGCCGCCCGCGACTTCTCCAGGCGCGCCCATGCTGCGGGCTCACGTTGGGCCCAGGTTCGCGGCTGGGGAATCGAATCACCGCCGCCACCGAATGGCGGCCACTCGGCCTCGGGCGTGCGGGCGGCTTGTTGGATACAACGAAGCCAGGTTCGTATATGGCGACCAGCCCCTCGGGTGGCGAACTCCGGCAGCGCGATTAACGCAGGCATGGTCAGCGGCAGTGACACAGCTGCAGCCACGATCGCAGCATCGGAGAGCACTCGAGACGGGTGCACATCATTGATGCGAGCTAAGCGATCGCGCTCGTTCCACATTGTCTCCACTACAGCCAGGCCTTTGCGATGTCGAATCTTGTGCAGACCCGAACTGCGGCGCCAAGGGTCGACCTTAGGAATCGCATCAGCATGCGACTGCTTGATGGTGTGCTCACACTCCTGGTGTGCCCACTCAGTTTTACCTGCGGCCTCCAACTCCTCGCGCAGCATGTCGGCTAAGGGAATTAGCAATTCGACATCCAGGGCCGCATAGGCCAACCACGATTCCGGCAGCGGACGGGTGGACCAGTCGACCGCGGAGTGTTCTTTCGCCAGGGAGTAGCCGAAGTAGTCCGCCACCAGCGCCGCTAGCCCAACCCGCGGCCGATTAAGTAAGCGCGCAGCGATCTCAGTGTCAAAGAGTCCAGCGTGTGGCTCCAGCCCCACTTCGGCCAAGCAGGCGAGATCCTGACTGGCCGCGTGAAGAATCCACTCGGCATCAGTGATGGAAGCGTCGATGTCGTGAAGGTCAGGTTGTGCAATTGGGTCTATCAGGAACGAGCCAGCGCCCTCGCGCCGTATTTGGATGAGGTAGGCCCGCTGGCCGTAGCGGTGCCCGCTAGCGCGCTCTGCATCCAGGGCCACTGGGCCGACACCATTGCGTAAAGCAGTGGCCGCGCCGGCAAGTTCGGAGTCGGAAGTAATGACCGGCAACGCACCCTGCGATGGCAACGTCAGCGCAATGAGCTCAATGACAGGCTGCTCGGGGGCTTCCTCTTGCGGCTGCGTCACGGCAGTAACCGTAGGGGGCGGCTGTTCCTTAATCGATGAGCCCCACTCGCAACACACAGGCGACGATGGCAGCCCGATCGCCCAGATGCAATTTGCTGCCAATGCGGGCAAGGTGGCTCTTGACTGTGAGTGCAGAAATGTTCAGGTTTTTCCCAATCTCGGTGTTTGAAAGCCCATCGGCTAGTCCTTGCACGATCTCGCGCTCACGCTCACTCAATGCAAGTGCCTCCCCGATGCGGCAGTCGTGGGACGCCATCGATTTCAGGCGCCAAACCCGAGGCGGTGGCCATTACATGTAACCATGCTCGCAGGTGCGCGCGGGCATCAGGCGCCTCATCATCACCCAGTCGAGGGGTCCACGAGCAGCGGATCTCCACCTCGGCATTCGCAGCACGGCCGGCCAATGCACCGAAGGGATACGACTGGTTAACCGTCACAGTGCCGCTGAGCTCGCTGATGTCCACCCCAGCCACTGCAGCCCCCTCATGTAGCCATGTCTGCGCGACTTCCGGCAGCAGCGGATCGTGTGCGGTGGCGCTATCCATGGATGCACTGAGGAAGGTGACGATTCGCCAAGTTCCATTCCACGAAGGTGGCCCGGCCGGATCGTGCAGGAGTACGAAGCGACCGTTGGCGATGTCTTCCTCAGGATCTTGCGGATCGGGTACGGAAGCCAGCATCGTTAGTGCGTACGGCGCCAAACGCTGCGGTGTCGGGCCTTGCACCGCTGTGACCTCAGTGCGGCAACGAGTGGAGAGTACATGCGAAAAAACATGTTCAACCCGTTCCTCGACAGCCTCCGACACGTCACCGACAGGCGGCAACGCCCGGAGGTGACTGATGGACGACGGGCCCTCAGTCATGTGTGAAGGGTAAGTCCGCACGAGGCGGAACTACCGCTCACTCGCCGCAGACCGATGCGTGAAAGCGAAAAAATCACCGGAGCCCCGTGGAACTGCGACTCACTTCCCCCGACTAATTCACTAACGGACAAGGCGGGCGGGGCAGAGAACTGCGGCTCTCTGGCCGCAGCCACGGTCGTTAAGTCCGAGAAAAGTCGCACTCGCCAATAGGCTGCGCGGATTATGGCCATCGCCAACATCCTTGCGTTGTTCTCCAGCCTTCTGTGGGGAACATCCGACTTCCTCGGGGGCACCGCGTCCCGCAACCGACCCGCCTGGGTGGTGCTGCTGTGGTCGCAGGCGATTGCTTTCGTTGCAGTCGCGCTAGTGGCGGGGATTCACGGAGATCTCACGCATCTACATCCAGGTGTCTGGATGCTGTGGGCTTTGGGTGCAGGATTATGTGGTGCGACGGGGATTATCTGCCTGTATCGAGCGCTGGCCGAGGGCCGTATGGGTGTGGTGTCACCGATTGTGGCGATGGGTGTCCTCGTCCCATTCACAGCGGGTCTTGTGGCAGGTGAGCATCTCACCAACCAACACACGTTGGGTGTGGTCGCGGCGATCATCGGCATTGTTCTCGCCAGCGCACCAGAGGTAACAGGCTCAGCTGGCTGGCGACCGGTGGCCTTTGCTATCGCTGCGGCAGTGCTTCTCGGTTTCTCAATGCTCGCACTCGCGCGGGGAGCTCAAGGATCGGTGCTTGTCACTTTGGTGATCATGAGAGCGGTGACGGCTCTGGCGCTGCCGATTGCGTACTTGCGCAGTCCTGCAGTGCGCGCGTTGCCGACTCGGGTGCTGCTGCTTTACGGCGCGATCGGGGTGATTGAAGTGATCGCGAATCTGACCTTTGGTTACGCCTACCGAGTCCCAGGCGCTTCATTGTCACTCATCAGCGTCCTCGGCTCGCTGTACCCGATTTCCACGGTGCTGTTCGCGGCGATTGTGCACAAGGAGCGGATGGCTGCAGTGCAATATGTCGGCGTGACTTTCGCCTTGGTCGGAGTTTCGCTTGTGAGTGCCTGAGACCTCAGGCTTGCTCATCTGGCAAGAGTGTCAGGCACACAGAGTTGATGCAGTAGCGCAGGTCAGTTGGGTTGTCGTAGCCCTCGCCGGCGAAGACATGCCCGAGGTGACTTCCGCATGTCGCGCACCGCACCTCAGTGCGAACCATTCCAAGGCTTCGATCCTCGATCTCCACGATTGCGCCGCCGGCTAGTGGGGAAAAAAAGGACGGCCAACCGCAATGCGAGTCGAATTTCGTCTCGCTTCGGAACAGCTCGGCATTGCAGCCGCGGCAGGTGTAAACACCCACCTTCCTCGTGGTGACGTATTTACCTTCGAAAGCAGGCTCTGTGCCACCCTCACGCAAAATCGCATATTCGTAGGCGCTCAGCTCGCTGCGCCATTCATCTTCGGTGCGTTCCACTGGGTAAGTGCTCACGCAGAAAGGCTAAGCGTTATCAACGCTGTTCGCGCACCCAGCGCGCGTAAAGGTAGTCGTCCTCGTCGATGAGCAGGTGGGAAAGGAACATCTGCGCGGGCGCAGTGGTTGTGGGCAGGCCGACATCGCGAGTCATGGCCGTGGTCGTTGCACCAGACCAGATGGCGGCAGTGGTCACGCACGCCTCGTCGACTAAGTCCTGCGCGGAGAAGGCCGACAGAAGTGAAGGGCCACCCTCACACAACACGCGCCATAGACCCATCTCCGAGAGCGCGTGCATCGCCGCACTTAAGTCGACTGTCTGGGCGCCGGTGACAATCACATGAGCCACCTCGCGCATCTGTGCCAGCTTCTGCGGCGCGCAGGCTGAGCTCGTGAGCACGATGGTTGGCTCGAGTGCATCTGTGAAGCACGCCGCATCCTGGGGTAGCCCTGAGTTAGTGACGACGACCAATCTCGGTGCAGGCGCTAGACCGTAAGCGGCGCGCATGTGCTGCCAACGGGGCCTTGCTGGCAGCGGGCGATAAGGCTGAATAAGCGCGTTCCTCGATCCGACCACGACGGCATCGCTGATCCCTCGCAACATTGCGAGCATCTGCAGGTCGACTGTGTTGGAGATATCCGCGCTGGTGCCGCTGGCACCACTGATCGCGCCATCAATCGTGGCGATCATGTTGCTGCGCAGATGCCAGGGGCGAGCCGGCTTGATTGCGATAAGCATCTTCTCGGCGAGCGCAAGGAGATCCACCTCGGCAGTCGATTCCGGGGTGTAAGGCAGCAGTTGACGCACGCGCACATCGTGGCACGAGTCACTGGCGGCCCCTTGGGCGCGTACCCTGCTGTCTGTGGGGAGATTCGCCACCAGTGGGAAGTTACCGAGGCAGACCGAGGGGCATGTGCGTGGCGCAGGACAAGCAGAGCGATAAACCCGCAGCAGCCAAGACTGGCCTGCGCGGGTCGCTCATTGTTCGTGTGCTCAATGACCCGGACCTCATCACCGCGGCCTTGCCGGGCAGCCTGCCAACCATGATTCGCGTCGGTAATCGCGCCCGCATCGGGTCGTTGGCGGCCGAGAGCGCCTTTTGGTCAGTGTTCATTCTGCCGTGGACACTGCTGGGCGCCGTGGCGAGCATCTCGTGGTGGCAGCAGATTGCGGGCACCAACTCACTGCTGGTCTTCCATGATCGACTACTTGCAACCCTCGATCGAGTGCTCACGCCGGAAGGTGTTACGAAATACGCCAAACCGGTACTCGATGATGTGTTGCTCGTCGACCACCGAGGACTGACCGTCGTTGGTTTGGTGGTTGCGCTTTGGTCGGGTTCCCGCTTGGTGTCGTCGTTGATTGCCGGTGTACGCATCATCCATTCCGCCGCGCAAACGGAGCCTGTGCAGGCGAAGTCGTGGCTGCGGATTCGTACGATTTCATTACTCACCTACACCGCAGGCTTGATCCTGGTGGGTTTCGTGATGCCGCTGCTAATCGCGGTTCCGGCGCTCTTGGTTCGTTGGGGACTCTCAGGCATTGGCGCGGTCAGCACCTGGGTTGCATTGGCTGCCCTCATCGCCGTCTTTCTCGTGGCGTTGTATCTCACGGCTATCCCGCGCAAACCTTCTCGTGGCACGATTTACGGGGCCTTGCTATGCGTTGCCATCGGCGCGGCTGGGACTCTCGGCTTGCAGACGTACTTCAGTAACATCTCCCGCGTCAATATCTTTGCCGCATTCGCGGCCCCCATTGCATTCCTGCTGTGGGTGTACATCCTTTGTCTAGCTGTGATGCTCGGTGCCATTGTCGATGCAGTCGTCGGGTCATCCCGCAAAGAGCCCACGTAGCAGCGCGCCACTGCATCGCGCGGGTAGCCTTATATCCATGAGTGACCGCCGCGGATCGCAGCAACCTGCGACACCAGTCACCTCGGATTCGATGTCGCCGGCCGAGTCGGATCCTCCCGCTCGGCAACGTCCGCGAACGGGCAATCAGGTGACTGTCACCGAATTGGTCATCCGACACCCATCAGTGCAGCGACGCCGGCGACGGATGGTTCGCAGGCTTGCCGCATTCCTTGTGCTCTTCGATGCTGCTGCATCGGTGCTCAACATCGCGCTCGGGGATCGCGTGCATTTGATCGCGGTGGCCAGCGACGTGCTGCCCATTGCTGTTCCGCAAGCATCTGCGGTGCTGGGCTTGGGCACCTCCATGATGCTCGTCGGATTAGCCCGCGGGCTGCGGCGCGGGCAACGGCCAGCGATGTTGGCCACTGTCTCGTTGTTGGCGATCGCCGCGCTGTTACGTATCCCCGTCGGACCCCCACAGGCGGCGGCGCTGCCCTTGGCGGCAGCAGTCACGTTGTGGCTGTTGCGTGACCACTTCCACTCACAGGTCGACGCGGGTGCAGCATGGCGCCGGACATCGGCGCTACTGCTGCTCACTTTGGGAATCGCGATTGGAGCGGTCGCTGTCGCAGAAGGGTGGGCGCTTGCCCACCATCGTGGAGTGCTCTCCGCTGGCGACGTGTTCGGTCTGCACTGGAGCGAGCTGCATAAACCAGAGCGAGTGCTCATCTTTATTACCGCCTTAGGTGTCTCCGCAGTTCTGGGATACGTGCTCACCACACCGCGCCTGCGGCCGCTGCGTGAAGGCGATAGTGACGTGCGGGCGCACGCTGTCGTGAGCGCTT